>JABHBC010000104.1 GCA_018674025.1 Flavobacteriaceae bacterium | reverse complement strand
AATATTTTTTTTTCGTTATCAAACTTATTTCCATCATAAAACGAATCTGGAGTAAGATTTAAAACACCCATCACTTTTGGTGATGAAATATCTATTAATTTTCCTTTACAATTTATGTTCATTTTCATCTATAGATTATATAAAAATTAATAACTTTTAAAAGTTTAATATTGAATGTTTGAAGTTTAAAAATATTTAAGCGAAATTTACGTAAAATTCATCTTAGTTATGCAAAATACTATAAAACAATATGATTATGTTATTAATCAGTGCAAAGATCTCTTTTCAAAGAAAATGAAAGATTACGGATCTGCATGGAGGATTTTGAGATTATCTTCGTTAACTGATCAAATATTTATTAAAGCGCAGCGAATAAGAGGGTTACAACAAAATGACACAAGAAAAGTTGATGAAGGTCAATATTCTGAATTTATAGGAATAATTAATTATTCAATAATGGCTCTTATTCAAATTGAGAAGGGTGTTGTTGAACATCCAGATTTAAATTTAGACCAATCATTAGATTTATTTAATAATCATAGTGAATTAACTAAATCTTTGATGGTAAATAAAAACCACGATTACGGGGAAGCTTGGAGAGATATGAGAGTTAGTTCATTAACAGACTTGATTTTACAGAAACTGTTAAGAGTTAAACAAATTGAGGATAATAAAGGAGCGACCTTGGTAAGTGAGGGAATAGATGCAAATTACCAGGATATTGTTAATTATGCTGTTTTTGCTTTAATACATTTAAAAAAATAATACATGAAGTACTTAGTTAATATCTCGAGAATATTTGTTGGTTTATTATTTATATTCTCAGGCTTAATAAAAATTAATGATCCAGTTGGATTTTCTTTTAAACTTGAGGAATATTTTGGTCCTACTGTTTTTAACATTGATTTTTTATTACCATATGTATTGCCGTTGGCTATATTTATTGTGGTTTTAGAAGTTCTATTAGGGGTATTTCTACTAATTGGATTAAAAAAAGAATTTACTATTTACAGTCTTTTTGCAATGATAGTATTCTTTACTTTTTTAACCTGGTATTCTGCTTATTTTAATAAGGTTACTGATTGTGGATGTTTTGGTGACGCTATTAAATTAACTCCATGGGAATCCTTTACAAAGGATGTTATCTTACTAGTTTTAATTGTTATAATTATGATTGGTTTGAAGTATATTAAGCCACTTTTTAGTAATAAATTATTATATATTTTTCCAATAGTTGCTTTGATTTTTTGTGTAGTAATTGTTAATCAAGTACTATCACATCTACCATTAATTGACTTTAGACCATATAAAGTGGGAGCTAATATTATTGATAATATGGTCATTCCTGAAGATTCAAAAAAAGCGATATTTAGATATGACTGGCTTTTTGACATAGATGGAGAAAAAAAAGTAATATCAACATCTGGTAATTTTCCAGATTTTGATGGGAATTTTATCTCTGTAGATACAGAACTTATTGAAGAAGGTTATGAACCCCCTATACATGATTTTTCAATGGAGTTAGGTGATGTTGATTATACAGATGTTCTTATGAAAGAACAAAAGTTATTAATTTTTGTTTTTTATAATATATCAAAAATGAATAGTGATGCGATTGTTGGATTAAAAGAAACTTTTGAGTTAGCTAGAGAAAATGATTATAAAATAATTGGACTTACTGCATCTGGAGAAATTGATGTTGATAGTTTTGAGTCCGAAAATGATATTGATTTAGATTTTTATTTTTGCGATGAAACTGCGCTTAAAACCATTGTTAGATCTAATCCTGCTGCAATAAAATTACATGAGGGTACAATTATTGAAAAAACTCATTGGAATGATTTTCAAGCATTAAATTTAACAAACCTTTAAATGTACTTATTTAGTAAATTTTGGTATTCTATAATTACTTTATTTGGTGTAGTTACTGTTATCTTTTTTCTCTTTAGTGTTTTGCCAGGTGACCCTGCACAAATGATGTTGGGTCAAAATGACAACTCAGAGCAGCTCATCAATATCAAAAAAAAGTATGCTTTTGACAAGCCAATTGGCAAGCAATACTTACTTTATATTAATGATTTATCCCCAATCTCAATCCACTCAAAAAATATTGAGGATTATACTTTCTTAAAAAAAAACAAATATAATCACAAGATTATTTTTCAAACTAACTCAAGTTTCTTTGTAATCAAGTTTCCTTATTTAAGAACATCTTTTACTAAACAAGGAAAAAATGTCAGTGAAATCATTAAAAACACACTTCCTAATACACTTATTTTAGCTATCTCTTCAATTTTTATCGCTGTAGTTATTGGAATTTTATTTGGTATTATATCAGCATTGAATAAAGATAAATTTATTGATAATTTTGTTCAATTTATTAGTACAATAGGAATGAGTGTTCCATCATTTTTTAGTGCAATAATATTTGCCTGGGTCTTTGGTTTTGTTTTAAATCAGTACACGAACCTAAATATGACAGGAAATATTTACGAACTTGATGATTTTGGAGAAGAATATATATTTAAATTAAAAAATCTAATTCTTCCGTCAATTGTATTAGGAATTAGACCATTAGCAGTCATTAGTCAATTAATGAGGAATGAATTATTAGATGTTTTGTCTCAGGATTATATAAGAACAGCGAGATCTAAGGGTCTTACTGAATACCAAATTATCAAACGCCATGCTCTTAAAAACTCTTTAAATCCAGTCATAACTGCAATTTCAGGATGGTTTGCTTCCATGTTAGCTGGCGCAGTTTTTGTTGAATATATATTTGGTTGGAATGGTTTAGGTAAAGAGATCGTAAATGCCTTAAATACATTAGATTTGCCAGTAATTATGGGTTCTGTAATTGTGATAGCTTTTATGTTTATTAAAATTAATATTTTAGTTGATTTTGTATATAGACTTTTAGACCCAAGAGTTAAACTAAATTAAAAAAAATAAAAAAATGACAAGAAAAAAAATTGTAGCAGGGAATTGGAAAATGAATAATGGTTTACAAGAAACGGAACTTTTAATAAATGAATTAGTAAAAGAAACTAACCACTCTGGATGTGAAGTTATGATTGCACCTTCATTTGTGAATTTAAAAACTTCAATCGATTACTTAAAAAATAAAGACATTGAGGTGGTTTCTCAAAATGTTCATCAAAAGAACAATGGAGCCTATACTGGTGAGATTTCTGCAAAAATGTTGTCCAGTATTGGAATTAAGACTACAATTATTGGACACAGTGAAAGAAGAGAGTATTTTAATGAGACACATGAGATATTAAAAAACAAAGTTGATACTTCGTTGGAAAACTCTATTAATATAATTTTCTGTTTTGGTGAGGAACTAAAAGACAGAAAAAATAATAATCATTTCAGGATAATATCAAATCAAATTTCAGAATCTTTATTTCATTTAAGCTCCTCAGAATGGGATAATATTATTTTAGCATACGAGCCTGTTTGGGCAATAGGAACTGGAGAAACTGCTAGCTCAGATCAAGTTCAAGAAATGCATAGTTTTATTAGGAATTTTATTGCACAAAAATATAGTACTGAATTAGCACAAAAGATATCCATTTTATATGGGGGTAGTGTAAAACCTAATAATGCAAAAGAAATATTTTCAATGGAAGATGTTGATGGAGGTTTAATTGGCGGAGCTTCCTTAAATTCTAAAGATTTCTTTTCGATTGTAAACTCATTTTAATGCCTGATAGTCTTTTTGTTTGTTATGATTTTAAAGTTGAGCCCTTATACCCAGGGTGTGAAATTCTAATAGCTCAATTAAGCGAGTTAGGCTTTGACAGTTTTCAAGAAAATAATGATGGTATTTCTGCATATATTGATTCTACTATATTATCTTCAGTGAATTTTGAAGATATTCAAATTTTAAATTCTACTGACTTTGATATATCCTTTGAATTTTATAATGTTAAAAAGCAAAACTGGAATATTAAATGGGAAAGTAATTTTGAACCTATTTATGTTGATGAAACTTGTTGTGTTAGAGCTCCATTTCATAAAAAGAGTAATTATAAATATGACTTAGTTATTGAGCCAAAAATGAGCTTTGGTACAGGTCATCATGAAACCACTTCGATGATGATCAGTTATTTGTTAGAAGATGATTTTGTTAATTGTTCCGTTTGTGATGTTGGTTGCGGTACAGGAATTTTAGCAATTTTAGCTGAAAAAAAAGGAGCATCTAGTTTAGATGCTATTGACATCGATAATTGGTGTTATTTAAATTCTCTTGAAAATATTAAAAGAAATAACTCAAAGAAAATTAAAATATTTGAAGGTGAAATTTCATTACTTAGAAATAATAATTATGATAAGATTTTTGCTAACATAAATTTAAATGTTCTTTTGAAAGATATTTCTATCTATTCAAAACTATTAAATAGCGGTGGAATTTTATATTTAAGTGGTTTTTATAAAAAGGATACTAATAAATTATTAAAAGAAGCAAATAAATTTAGCATGAAATTAGTCGGTTCTAAAGAATCAAATAATTGGACTTGTATAAAACTAATAAAGAGTTAAATATTGCAAGTTAATAATGAATTATAGCACCCTTGGTTTAAATCGGTCTTTAAAATAGAGCCAAAACCACCTGCAACATCAATAACATTGTGAATTCCTTTAGCCTTTAATATTGATATTGCAATAACTGATCTGTAGCCACCGGCACAATGAATATAATAATTATCTTGTGTGTCAGAAATATTTTTCAATTCATTACTTAATAAACTAAGAGGTATATTGTTTGCTCCTTCAATATGTTTGTTGATATATTCAGATTCTCTTCTAACATCAATAATTTTAATTGAGTTTAATTTTAAGTTGTCAACAAAAGATTGTGAAGAAATGGATTCAACTTTTTCTTCACCGTATTTATCTTTCCAGCTTTTAAAGCCACCTTCTAAATATCCAATGCAATTATCATATCCTACTCTTGAGAGTCTAGTAATAGCCTCTATTTCTTTTCCTTTTTCCGATATTAATAATATTTTTTGATCAATATTTTCTATTAGCGTACCAACCCAAGGGGCAAAAGTCCCATTTAGTCCTATAAATAGAGAATTAGGAATATGACCATTAATAAAATCTTTTTGATGTCTAACATCAAGGACTAAGTATTCACTAGAATTAGCTAATTTACAAAACTGTCCAATATCAATCGATTTATTACTTTGAGTTATTACTTTATCTAAAGGTTTGTATCCTGACTTATTTAGAAGAGCATTTTTTTGAAAGTATTGAGGTGGAGGTGGCATTCCCTCTAAAAGTTCTTTTACAAACATCTCTTTAGTAATGTTTTCTCTGAGGGCATAATTAGTTTTCTTTTGATTTTCAAGAGTGCTAAATGTTTCTTTACTTAAATTTTTTCCACATGCAGAGCCAGCCCCATGTGCTGGATAAACTAATACATGACCCTCTAGATTCATTATCTTATTTCTTAATGAATCATAAAGCATTCCTGCTAAATCAATTTCAGTTAAATTTTTACTTACTGCTAAGTCAGGTCTTCCAACATCACCAATAAATAATGTATCACCTGTGAAAATAGAATGGTTGTTTCCATTTTCATCAATCACTAAATATGTAGTGGATTCAAGTGTGTGACCAGGTGTGTGAAGAGCTTTGATAGTTATTTTACCTAACTTAAATTCTTCATTATCTTTAGCATTGTAAATTGGATATTCTGTCTCAGCATTAGGTCCATAGATTATTGTTGAATTAGTTTTATTGGCGAGATCTACATGTCCTGAAACAAAATCTGCATGAAAATGTGTTTCAAAAACATATTTGATTTTTGCATTATCTTTTTTTGCTTTTTCAATATACTGATTGGTTTCTCTTAGAGGATCAATTATTGCCACTTCATTGTCTGAAATAATGTAATAAGATCCCTGAGAAAGGCATTTAGTATATAGCTGTTCAATTTTCATAATCCAATTATTAATAACAAATATAAATACTATTTAGTTAATAAGTAGAATAGAATAGCTCCAAAAATTAATCCCTTTATAAATGAAATCCATAGTGCTACATAGTTGCTTATTTTTAAAGTACTAAGTGTTTTTTTTACGGTTTTCTCATGCCAACTAAAAAAAATCATAATTTAAAATATTTTTTTCGAATCTTTAAAATAATCACACCTAAGAAGACTATTGCCAATGTTTTGTATATAGCTGTACCAGATCCTATCGTCATCACTGTTATGCTAAATAGCTCTAGGTCAATTTCACTTGCCCAAATAAAGCATACAATTGATAATGTTAACAATAAGGATGAAAATATTTTTTTCATTTTTCTTAAATTTGAATAATCTAATTTAATGATTATTTTGGTCATATATGAATTTAGATATCTATCACATTGATGCCTTTGTTAGTGAATCGTGTAAAGGAAATACTGCTTGTATAATTCCATTGGATAATTGGCTTTCAGATGAGGTGCTTTTACAAATAAGTAAAAAAAATTCTGTTCCAGAAACTGCATTCATAATTATAAAAAAAAATAAAATACTTTTAAGATGGTTTACCCCAGAAATTGAAATGGATTTGTGTGGACATGCTACCTTAGCTGCAGCTCATTGTGTAATAAATGAGTTAAAATATAATTATGACAAAATTATATTTGAAACTTTAAGTGGAAAACTTGAAGTTCTTTTGAAAAACAATCTATATCAATTAAATTTTCCGTCTAGAATTCCTCTAAAAACTTCGCTTCCACAAATTATTAAAAATTCTATAAGTATTCAGCCAAAAGTTGTTTTAAAGTCTAGAGATTACATTTTAGTTTATGAAAGTGAATCTGATATTAAAAATATTATTGTAGATAAAAATATATTAGATCAAATAAATCTTGACCCAGGTGGTGTTTGTGTTACTTCTGTCGGAGTTAATTCTGATTTTGTTTCACGATTTTTTACTCCACAATCTTCAATACTAGAGGATCCAGTTACTGGATCTGCACACTGCTCATTGATTCCTTACTGGTCTGATATTTTGAATAAAGATATTTTACAAGCATTACAAATCTCTCATAGAGGAGGGTTGTTATCATGTGAAAACAAAGGAAATAGAGTCATTATTGGTGGTAAGGCTAATACATTTTTTAAAGAAACTTTACGTTTAAATTCCATTATATAAAAACTGTCTATTTTATTTGGATTTGTTCTAAATAAACATAATTTTGTTGCTTCAAAAATAATTTAGAAAATAATCAAAATATAATTTTATGAAAAGAATTGTAGTATTTATCTCAATGATTTTAGTTTTGTCAAGTTGTGGTGAGGCGCCTAAGAAGTCTAATGAAATTAATTTATATAGCCAAAGACACTATAAAGTTGATGAGCAACAGTACAAAGTCTTTGAAAAAGAAACTGGAATAAAAGTTAATGTTGTAAAGGCTAATGCTGATGAACTTATAGAGCGTCTTAAAAATGAAGGTGAGAATAGTCCAGCCGATTTATTTATAACTGTAGATGCTGGTAAGCTTCAAAAAGCAAAGGATTTAGATTTACTTCAAAAAATATCTTCACCAATAATTAATCAAAATGTTGATGTCGACCTAAAAGACGTCAATGGATACTGGATTCCAATAACTTACAGAGCCAGGATTGTAGTTTACAGCAAGGATAGGGGTGATGTAAGTGAATTATCTACTTATGACAATCTAACAGATGAGAAATGGCGAAATAAGGTATTAGTTAGATCTTCTTCTAACGCATATAACCAAGCATTACTTTCTTCAATTATAGCTAATACTGGGGAGGAATCAGCCTCTAAATGGGCTAGTAAACTTGTTAAAAACTTTGCAAGAGACCCAAAAGGAAATGATAGAGACCAAGTAAAGGCTATTACAGCCGGACAAGGAGATCTAGCCATAGTTAATTCTTATTACATTGGATTATTGCTTTCGTCAGAAAATGAAGAAGAAATAAAAGCTGGTAACTCTGTTGGTGTCTTTTTTCCTAATCAGGGTGAAGATGAATCAGGAAGCCACATAAATGTTTCCGGTATTGGATTAGCTAAGAATGCTCCTAATAAAGAAAATGCAATCAAATTAATGGAATTTTTAACAAGCGAGTCTGCTCAAAAAACATATACTGATACGAGTTATGAATATCCAGCTAATCCAAACGTAGAGCCTAACGAAATTGTAAAAAAGTGGGGCTCTTTCAAAAAAGATATCCTAGATTTGAACAAACTAGGTGTCTTTAGAAATAAAGCCATTGAAATATTTGATAAATCAGATTGGAAATAATTAAAAAAATTGTTCAAATAGAACATAAGAGATGGATTATAGGTAGTAGTTTAATAGCTTTATTTCTACTTCTACCTATAATATTTCTTTTTAGTAATATTTTTGAAATTGAACAATCCTCTTTTGTTTATTTATGGAAAAACCTTCTCTTAGATTATAGTTTTAATACATTTTATTTAATTGCTATAACTAGTTTGTTTGCTTTATTGTTTGGTATTTTTCCAGCATGGTATGTAAGTAATTATAAATTTAAATTTAGAGTGTTTTTTGATATAGCTCTATTTTTGCCATTAGCAATTCCAACATATATAATGGCTTTTACTTACAGTGATCTGTTAAGTTATACTGGTCCATTACAATCTTATTTAAGAAATAACTATCCTGATTTTTCAAACATATTCAACAATGATTATTTGCAAATTGAAATTTTAGGAATTTTATTAGGATTAGCATTATATCCATATGTATATACAGCCTCCAGAGTTTCTTTTAGTCTAATAGGATCAACATACATCAACATGTCTAAAAATCTTGGGCTATCATCAACAAAACTATTCTTTAAGGTGATTATCCCACTTTCAAAGCCTGCAATTTTTTCTGGTTTATTTTTAGTTATAATGGAAGTTTTAAATGAATATGGCGCTGTAAAATATTTTGGAGTTAATACCTACACTACAGGAATTTTTAGAGCTTGGTTTTCAATGGGGAATGAAAACACCGCTATTCAGCTTGCATGTTTATTGATTTTTTTAGTTTTTATAATTTTATTCATCGAAAAATTAAGTCATAAAAAATCTAAATTTTATTACTCTGCAAATTCAAAAATAGAAAAGTTAAGTACTCCAACTTCCAATAAATATTTATATATATATAGTCTGTGCTCTCTTCCCTTTATATTAGGTTTTTTAATTCCATTTTTTTATATACTAAACAATAGTATTCTCAACTTTAAAAACATTGACTTCTCTAGATTATTTGAGCTCAGTTTAAATTCTATTCAAGTTTCAACAATTTCAACAGTTTTAATAATTATCATTGCCTTGTTATTTCTTTATGTTGAAAAAATATCTAAACTGAAATTAAGTACATTTATTAGTCAAGTGACATCTTTAGGTTATGTTATTCCTGGTGCTGTGATAGGCTTGGGAGTTATTTTGTTATTTACTAAAATACCTATGCTTAGTTCTTATTCATTAGTTGGTTCGTTCTATGTTTTAATATACGCATATGTTTTTCGTTTTTTAGCTGTTGGTAAATCCCCTATTAAATCTAGTCTTGAGAAGCAGCCAGAGTCATTTGATGATACTGCTAAAACACTTGGGTTAGGACCATTTAAAATACTTCAAAAAATTCATTTTCCAATAAATAGACTTGCGCTAATAACTGCATTTATTGTTACCTTTGTTGACCTATTGAAGGAACTACCTATAACATTAATCTTAAGGCCATTCAATTTTGACACCTTAGCAACACAAACATATGAATTTGCTATTGAAGAAATGATGGTAGAGTCTAGTAGTTACTCATTGGCTATTATTTTAATTGGTAGTGTTATGTTGGTTTTTTTAAAATATATTATTAATAAACAGATAAATGCATCTTAAAGTAACTAATCTTGTAAAGTTTTATAATAAAAAAGATCCTTTGATTGAGTCTTTAAATTTTTCTGTTGAAAAGGGCGAAATTGTTTCTTTTTTAGGTGAGAGTGGAGTAGGTAAAACAACTTTCTTAAAATGTATTTCAGGTTTGGAAAATATAAATTCAGGATCGATAGTTCTCAATAACAAAACTCTTAATGATAAAGATTTATTTGTTCGACCTCAAGATAGAAAAATAGGTTTTGTTTTTCAAGATTATCCACTTTTCCCTCATTTAAATTTGAGAGATAATATAATATTTAACCTTGAAAAAAAGTATATTAAAAATTTAGAATACATGTTATCTTTGACAAATTTATCCTCTTTAGTCGATAGGTTTCCTCACGAACTTTCAGGTGGAGAACAACAAAGAGCATGTATCGCTAGAGCATTAATTAGAGAACCTGATTTATTGCTCTTAGATGAGCCGTTTAGTAATTTAGATGTAGCTATAAAGCATTCGATAAGAGATGAGATTTATCAAATTATCAAAACTACTAAAACCACGACAATATTAGTAACTCACGATATTAATGATTCACTTAATATTGCTGATAAAATATTAGTTTTTAAAGCTGGTAAACTTCAACAATATAGTGATCCAGTTGAAATGTATTGTAAGCCAGCTAACTGCTATTGCGCAAGAATACTTGGTAGTATCAATAAGTATGAAAAAGATGGTGAACCGTACTATATTAGACCTGAAAAGATAAATATCGTTGAAGAATCTGATATTAAACTTGTAGTAGAAAAGTCATTGTTTCAAGGAAAAGAGTATAATGTTACCGCTAAATATGGACAAGAAAATTGGAATTTATTTAGCTCTACTCCTTTCAAAAAGGATGAGGTGATTTGTGTAAGTTTTGAAAAAGAAGATTTGATTTATTTTCCACCTAATTGTCTTAACTATTTTTAATACTTTTTAAAATTTAAGCTGTAAAGTTATATAGTAATTGCGTGGTGGTGAAGGAATAATTCCAGGCCCTGGATAACCTGTAGCTCTTCTTACAAAATAATGATTATCTAAAATATTATTTATTCCAAATTCTAATTTATAGTTTTTAAACCTATATGATGAAGAGAAATCTAATATATCATAAGCTGGAATTTGACCTATGACCCCGCTTAGATTACTTTCTACAGAATTAGATGAATCCGTAAATTGATTAGAAAGATATGTGTATTGAATATTTAATAAAAGGTTTTTATAACCAATTTTTGTTCCAGTTTTTATATTCAGTTTAGGAACAAACTCTAATCTTTTCCCTGTAATTCCGTTAGTCTCTGACTTAATATACTCTGATTCAATTACTGAAGTATTAATAAAATAATTGAAAATGAAATTATTATCTCGTATAAATATTTTATTTAGATTAAAATCTATAATCGACTCCACTCCAAAAATTACTGCATTTCCAATATTTCCTCTTTGACTTTTTATATTTCCATCAGAGGATACAATTTGAGTAAAACCAATTCTGTCATTATAAAATAAATGGAATAGGCTAATATCATAAGAAATTAATTTTTTATTGTTCCCTCTTAGACCTAAATCAACTGTATAGCCTTTTTCATCAGAAATATTTGGGTCTATTACAAATGCAGGATTAAAAATACTAATATCAGAAAAAGTAACTGATCTGTAATTTTGAGATGCGTTGGCATATAATTCAATATATTT
>JABHBC010000103.1 GCA_018674025.1 Flavobacteriaceae bacterium | reverse complement strand
CTAAAGGCGTATCTCCAGTATTTGTATAACTAAACATGGTCTCTTGAGCTTGGCCATCATTTATAGTACCAAAGTCATGTGAAGTTTTGTCAAAAGTCATTTCGGCAAAATTTGTTGCAACAGCATCTCTTTGTGAAGCAACTTCCACATTTTTGGTTTCAACTTTACTGAATGGATCATTACCACAAGAAGTTAATAAGAAAGCAATTGTAAATGCTACAAAAAAGCTTATAGCTGATGATTTTAAAGTATTTTTTTGGATATTCATTTTTTTAATGTATTTGTTATTATAATAATATGGTAAAAATAGAAAAAAAACTTATTCTATCAAACCTCTACCCTCTTTAATAATTAAACTGTTTTTTGAATAATCTTTAACTATTGCATCAAGAATTCCATTAACAAAGACATTACTCTTAGGAGTTGAATATTCTTTAGATAATTCAATATATTCATTTATAGTAACCTTTACAGGAATAGTTGGAAAATTTAAAAACTCACAAATTGCCAAATTTAAAATCACATAATCAATATTGGCAATTCTTTCAGGATCCCAATTAGAAGTCTTGTTTGAAATTTCTTCATTGTATTGCTTGTAATTATCAATTGTAAGTTTTAAAAGTTCAGAAGCAAATTTTTTGTCATCACGATCTTTAAAAAGAGTAGGGATAAAATACGAATCAGGCGAATCCAAATTAGACTTATTTAACATCTTAACTATAGATGTGTTAACTACAGGGAAATCATCACCCCAGGTTATATTTTTATCCTCTAAATAATTGTAGAGTTTTTCATTTGGCACTACTATTTTTTTAAAAAAAGAAACAACAAACATTTTATCAGAGTTAAAATCATCAATGGAACTAGATAAATAATCTAAATACATATCGCTTTTTATTAAATCATTGAAGATTACGTCTACATATTCGTTATCTAACTTCCAAACATTTAATTTTCTTTTTTTTAATTCACCTTGAATCAGTTTATTTGATCTTAGTTGAAGTAATATTCTATTATTAATAAACTTTTTACTCGGGTTTTTGTCATCGGAAGTTGCTAAATGTTTCTGTTGAGTTAATTTTAAGTATGATTCAGCTTTAATTTGAATTTCTATTAAAATTGAAATCAAAATTAGGTACAAATCATAAATATCTTCTAAACTTTTGAATAATTGCTTTTCGGTACTGCTATCATAATTGAAGTCAGAAATTTTTAACGCGTAAATTAATTGCATTATTTTTAGACGAATATGTCTTCTATTTAACATTTTAAAGAACTATTAGTAGATATTAATATTATTTAAAAACTTTAATCTAATTTTGCGCAATATAATATAAAATATGAAGTATTATTTATAAGTTAGACATTTAAATACAAATCTATAATTGAAAGAACTATCCTATATAAATAAATACTTTTCAAAGTATAAAAAAAATTTAATAAGCGGCATTATAATTATAATTGCTGCCAGGGTATTATTATTAATAACCCCAGGTTTGATTAGAAATTCTATAAATGTTATTGACAATTATAGAACAGGAACTATCTCTAATTTCGAAATTGTTGAAAATGAGTTAATTAATAATATAATTTTGATTTTACTAGCCTCAGTTCTTGCTGGGGTATTCACATTTTTAACTAGACAAACTATTATTAATGTTTCAAGATATGTTGAGTTTGATTTAAAAAATGAAATATATGACCAATACCAAAAATTATCATTAAACTTTTACAAAGTCAATCAGACAGGAGATCTTATGAACAGGATAAGTGAAGATGTGTCCAAAGTAAGAATGTATGTAGGTCCTGCATTTATGTACTCAATTAATACAATTACATTATTAGTTATTGTTATCATTTACATGTATAAACAGTCACCTATTTTAACTTTCTACACACTATGTCCACTTCCATTTTTATCAATCACCATTTATAAACTGAGTAAACTAATAAACAAAAAAAGTATTGTTGTACAAGAAAAATTATCAGAATTATCTTCATTTACTCAAGAATCCTTCAGCGGAATAACTTTAATTAAATCATATTCAATTGAAAACAAAAACTATGAAGATTTTAATTCACTTTCTGAAAAATGTAAACAAAGCCAAATAAGCTTAGTTAAATTACAAGCTTTATTTTTTCCATTAATGATTTTATTAATTGGATTAAGTAATTTATTTGTGATCTATATAGGTGGAATACAATACTTTGAAGGAAATTTAGAAGGAATAGGTACTATTGCTGAGTTCATAATCTATGTTAATTTACTTACTTGGCCTGTTGCTTCTTTGGGATGGATTAGTTCAATAGTTCAGCAGGCCGAAGCTTCACAAAAAAGAATAAATGAGTTTTTAAAAGAAAAATCAGAAATAGTTAATCAAAATGATACTAAGTTCAATCTTAACAACGAAATAGAATTTAAAAATGTAGGGTTTACTTATAAAGACACTGGAATCAATGCTCTAAATAATATCAATTTTAAACTTAAAAAGGGTGATAAATTAGGAATTATTGGTAAAACAGGCTCAGGTAAATCAACTCTTTTGAATTTAATAGTAAGACTTTACAACCTTGATGAGGGGGAAATTAAAGTAGATAATAAAAATATAAACTCAATTGATATTAAGTCCTTAAGATCTCAGATAGGATATGTGCCACAAGATGTTTTTTTATTCTCTGATACTATCGAAAATAATATAAAATTTGGATCAATTAATTCTACAGAGAAAGAAATCATTAATGTTTGTAAAATTGCTGATATTCACAATAATATTGAAGGGTTTGAAAATAAGTATAAAACACTGTTAGGTGAAAGAGGAGTTAATTTAAGTGGTGGGCAAAAACAAAGAATATCCATAGCTAGAGCATTAATTAGAAAGCCTAAATTACTGATTTTTGATGATTGCCTCTCAGCTGTAGATACTGAAACTGAAGAGAATATCATTAAATCATTAAATAATCTGAATTACCCTACAACTTCTATATTTGTTAGTCATAGAATTTCCTCTATAAAAAATGCAAACAAAATAATTGTTTTAAATGATGGTAAAATTGAACAATATGGAACTCACAAAGAATTAATGAGTGAAGATGGATACTATAAGCAAACCTATAATCAACAGTTGATTGAAAAAGAAATTTCTTAATAAGTTGTGAAGTTTAGTTTTTTTTATAGATTTGATTAATTAATTAAACTTTTATATTATGGAAAACAATGATTTTAGAGATAGAGAGGAAATATTTTCAAAAGTATTAAGAGCAGGAAGAAGAACCTACTTTTTTGACGTAAGATCGACAAAAGCAGGAGATTATTACTTAACTCTTACAGAAAGTAAAAAATTCACTAATGATGATGGATCTTTTCATTACAAAAAACACAAAATATATCTTTACAAAGAAGATTTTAGTGAGTTTTCAAACATACTTAATGAAATGACAGATTATATTATCAATGAAAAGGGTGAAGAAGTAATTAGTGATCGTCATCAAAAAGATTTCAAAAAAGAAGACTACAATTCAGAAAAAAATACAGATAAATCTGATGAAGAAAATTCAACGGATTTCACAGATGTGAAATTTGAAGATATTTAATTTTAACTAAATTAAATTAAATTAAAAAACCGTAATTAATCATTACGGTTTTTTTATATTTAAAAAAATAAAATCTACCTTTTTATGAAAAATATTATTTATTTATGCATACTAAGTCTTACATTAATTTCTCATGGACAAGAGAATACAAGCTTAGATTACTACTTTTCACAACAAGATATCTCAACCCTAGACAAAGATATTCCGACTCCTGAAAGTGTTATTGGTCACTCTGTTGGAAAATGGCACATAAGCCATGATAAACTGGTCGAATACATGAGAAAACTAGCTTCAAGTTCTGAAAGAATTACTATTGAAGAAAGAGGTAAAACTTTTGAAGATAGACCATTAATTTTGTTAACTATTACTTCTAAAAAAAATCACATAAATATTAATCAAATTAAAAAAAATCACATAAATCAAACTAATGGAATTATAACTCCAAAAACAGATAGTCCATTAGTTGTTTACCAAGGTTTTTCTATTCATGGAAATGAGCCAAGTGGATCTAATTCAGCATTACTTTTAGCCTATTACTTAGCAGCTTCAAATGACGATTTTGTCAATAAGCTTTTAAATAATACAATTATTCTTCTAGACCCCTCTTTCAATCCAGATGGATTACAGAGATTTGCTTATTGGGCTAACACCAACAAAAACATAAATTTAAACCCAGATTCAAATGACAGAGAGTATAATGAAGTTTGGCCAGGTGGAAGAACAAATCATTATTGGTTTGATATGAACAGAGATTGGTTACCTGTTCAATTACCTGAGTCTAAAGTACGAATTAATACTTTTCACCAATGGCTTCCAAACATTCTAACAGACCATCACGAAATGGGAACTAATTCTACTTTCTTTTTTCAGCCAGGTGTACCTTCTAGAACCCATCCTCTAACATCAAAATTAAATCAAGACATTACAAGAAAAATATCAAAGTATCATGTAAAAGCATTAGATAAAATAGGTTCACTTTATTATTCTGAAGAAAATTTCGATGATTTTTATTATGGAAAAGGGTCTACATTTCCTGATATAAATGGTGGAATTGGGATATTATTTGAACAAGCAAGTTCAAGAGGTCATATTCAAAAAAGTGATAATGGAATACTAACATTTCCATTTACTATAAAAAATCAACTAACTGCTGGATTATCAACTCTAGAAGCTGCTTTAAACATGAGGAATGAAATATTAAATTATCAATATAATTTTTACAAGAAATCTAGAGAGGAAGGCAATAAACAAAAAAAATCAGCTATAATATTTGGAGATGAAAAAAATGCAGCAAAAACTTATCATTTAGCTGAGATTTTGAAAAGGCACAAGATTAAATTTCACCATGTAAAAAATAATTTTTCAAAAGATAAAATTAATTACAAAAAGAACTATTCATATGTTGTTCCAAAAAACCAGAAAAACTTTAAATTGATAAATGCTATGTTTGAAAAAAGAACAACGTTTCAAGATAGTCTATTTTATGATGTATCAGCTTGGACATTTCCTTTAGCATTTAACCTAGACTACAATATGGATATATCGATGGATATGGCAGGTGAAGAAGTGCTAGAGCTAAACAAGCCTTTAGGTGCTGTAAAATTCAAGAGTAACTATGCTTACTTAATGAGTTGGAATGAATACTATTCTCCTAGTGTTCTTAATGAAATATTAGACAATAATATTTTAGCAAAAGTAGCACTAAAAGAATTTAAGTTAAATAATAAAAAATATGACTATGGCACGATTTTAATTCCAGTACAAAATCAAAACATTTCAAGTAACTCATTATTTGAAATGTTAACTAGTTTAGCTATAAAAAATAATTTAATTATTGATGGGGTTGATACAGGATTAGCAGATGGAATTGATCTTGGCAGCTCAGAGTTTAAGACTATTAATAAGCAAAAAGTTGCAGTTATAGTAGGTGAAGGAGTTAATTCGTACGATGCAGGAGAAATTTGGCATTTATTTGACGTTAGGTATGGTATTACTATTACTAAATTAGATGTTAAGTCTATTTCAAGATCAAATTTATCAAAATATACATCTATTATTATGCCAAGCTCAAATAGTTTGTCAGATCTAAATACATCTAAAATTGTACAATGGACTGAACAAGGTGGTAACTTAATTGCTTTTAAAAATTCATTGAATTGGATCAACAAAAATAAGTTACTAGATCTAAAGTTTAAAACTAAAAAATTTGAAACAAATAATATAAGTTTTGGTGAAAGGAAAAATCACTTTGGCGCTCAAGTTATTGGGGGCGCAATTTTTGAAGCTAAACTAGATCTTAGCCATCCAATAAATTTTGGATACAAGAATAAAAATATTTCACTTTTTAGAAATACAACAATATTTATGGACCAAGATGACATTAGCTACAATAATCCAATAATTTACTCTGAAAATCCTCTTCTTAGTGGTTATATTTCAAAAGAGAATTTAGAGTTAATTAAATCAACTGTGCCATTTAAAACTGGTGCTTATAAAAAAGGTCAAGTCACATGTTTTACTGATAATACAAACTTTAGAGCTTTTTGGTATGGAACTAACAAGTTATTAATGAATGCAATTTATTTCAGCGATCAATTTTAAATTAAGCAACCATAGTTCCGTTAATTACTTTTTTTGAAGGTATTAGCAATGTAGTATTTTCTTGATTAATTGCGGCTAAAACTAGACATGAGCTCATAACTTTTCCTATTTGTTTTTTTGGTAAATTTATAACAGCAGTAACTTGAACACCTATTAAATTTTCAGCTTTATAATTTTTTGTTAGCTGAGCAGAAGATTTATACATACCCAGAGGGCCAAAATCAATAATTAAAATAAAAGCAGGTTTTTTAGAAACTTTATTTAAATAAGCGTCAATAATAGATCCAACTCGGATATCTATTTTTGAAAAGTCATCGAAATTTATATCTTTAATCATTTTACAATAATACAATTTTTAATCTCTATAACTATGGCAAGAACTAATTCAAATATGATTCCTTTGGGAAGTGAAGCTAAAGATTTCTATTTATACGATACAGTAAGCGAAAGTAAAGTTAGCTTTAAGAAGATTAAAGGTTCAGTGGGGACTATAATTTTATTCATATGTAATCACTGTCCATATGTGGTTCACATAAATCCAATATTAATTAAAATTTCCAGTAAATATAAAAAGTTAGGTGTGAGTACTATTGCTATATCGAGTAATGATGTAAATAAATATCCAGAGGATGGTCCACTAAAAATGAAAAAGCATGCGAAGGACAATAAATATGATTTTCCTTACTTATTTGATGAAACACAAGAAATAGCCAGAATATATGATGCTGCATGCACACCTGATATTTATTTATATGATAATAACAACCTACTTGTCTATAGGGGACAAATTGACGACTCTAGACCTGGAAATAATAAACCTCTAACTGGCGAAGATTTAATACATGCAATCGATTGTCTTATAAACAAAGTAGAAAACACTAAAACTCAAAAACCAAGTATTGGGTGTAATATTAAATGGAAAGATTAATTAGCTACAGAAACTAACTCTACATCAAAAATTAGATTTGCATTTGGCGGAATAACTCCTCCTGCTCCAGCCTCACCATAAGCCAAATCACTTGGAATAATAAATCTTGCTTTATCACCTTCTGACAAAAGAGCAAGACCTTCATCCCATCCTTTAATTACCTGCCCAATTCCTAAAGTAAATTCAATGGGTTCATTTCTTTTAAAGGAAGAATCGAAAACTGTACCATCTATCAATTGTCCTTTATAATGAACTTTAACATTCTTTCCAACAACTGCAGAATTGCCGTTACCTTTATCCGTAATTTTATATCTAAGTCCAGAGGTTGTAACCTCAAATCCTTTAGAAATATTATTCAAATTTTTTAAATTATTTTCTTTAATTTCTTTTTCCCTTTGAATAGCAGACTCATTAAAATCATTAAATGATTTCAGTGCATTAAAACTATTCGCTTCATCCCCTACTCTTGAAATTTTAATATCGATAATTTCATCTCCCTGTTCAATTGTATTAACTATATCCATTCCCTCCAAAACACTTCCAAAAACAGTGTGTTTATTGTCCAGCCAGGCAGTTGGTACATGAGTGATAAAAAACTGGCTTCCATTTGTCCCTGGGCCAGCATTAGCCATAGATAGTATCCCAGCCTTATCATGTTTTAGTTCTGGGTGAAATTCATCATCAAATTTATAACCTGGATTACCTGTACCTGTCCCTAGCGGACAACCTGCTTGTACCATAAAGTCATTTATAACCCTGTGGAATTTCAAATTGTTGTAGTACGGAACACCTAAATCCTTTGACGAATTTTTCATTTCTCCTTCACAAAGTGCTACAAAATTTCCAACGGTTGCTGGAGTTTTTTCAAATTCTAAATTTAATGTGATATTTCCCTTCGAAGTATTCACTATTGCGTACAATCCGTTTTTCATAAAATAATTTATTTAGAGCGCGAATATACAATATTAGTTAGCCTATTGAAAAAGTCTTTTGAATTAATTTGCAACTTCACTTAAGAATTTAATTCTAAATAATCTTAGGTCTTCCTCTTCATATTCACCATCAAATTCTTCAATTGCTAGTTTTAAATCATCAGATTCAGATTCCATGAAGTAATCGTTAAGTTCATCCTGCTGGTCTTCATCAAATAAATAATCTATCCAATATTTAATATTTAATTTTGTTCCGGAGTAAACGATAACCTCCATTTCTTTTATAAAATCTATCATCTCCAAAGATTTTGCGGATGCAATATCCTCCAAGGGAAGTTTTCTATCAATACTTTGAATAATATATAATTTTAAAGCAGAATTTGTACCTGTAGATTTAACTACTACATCTTCCTCAATTGTAATATTATTTTCTTTAACATATTTACTAATTAGGTTAATAAAATCAGGACCATATTTTTTTGACTTACCTTCACCTACTCCATAAATATTAGACATTTCAGAAATCGAAGTTGGATACTTCAAAGTCATATCATTTAATGATGGATCTTGAAAAATCACAAATGGAGGGATATTTAATTTATGTGCGATATCCTTTCTTAAGTTTTTAAGCATTTTTAGCAAGATATCGTCTCCAGAAATGTTTAAGTTTTTAAAAGATGAACTTTTATTAGATTTATCTCTATGATGATGATCTTTAGTCATCATAAATGAGACAGGCTTACTTAAAAATTTAAGTCCTGTTTCAGAAATCTTAACAATTCCATAAGTCTCTATATCCTTTTTTAAAAGAAGTGCTATTATACACTGTCTTATTAAAGCCATCCAGTAATCATAGGGTTTGTCTTTTCCAATCGCAAACAACGAACTACTAGTAATACTATGAGATTTAATGAGTGCATTTTCTTTTCCAACTAAAATATCAACCAAATCCTTAGACTTATAAATTTCTTTTGTTTCATTGATTATTTTAAGAATATTTAAAACATCTAACTTGGCTTCAAATTGAGGTTTAGGATTTCTCATATTATCATCTAACATACCACCATCACCAGTTTTATTATCAAACTGTTCTCCAAAATAATGCAAAATAAATTTTCTTCTTGAAATCGACGTTTCTGCATAAGAAACCATTTCTTGTAATAATGCGTGACCAATTTCTTGCTCAGCAACTGGTTTACCAGACATGAATTTTTCTAACTTTTCAATATCTTTATAAGCATAATAAGCTATGCAATTTCCTTCCCCTCCGTCACGACCTGCCCTACCTGTTTCTTGATAATAACTTTCGATACTTTTTGGAATATCGTGATGGATTACAAAACGAACATCAGG
>JABHBC010000102.1 GCA_018674025.1 Flavobacteriaceae bacterium | reverse complement strand
AAAGCTCCAATGATTATTAGAACAAGAGGTCATAGATTAGAGGGTATTTGGCATTCAGGTTCTCCTTTAGGTGGAATCGTTAATTTCTTAAGAGGTATATACGTTTTAGTCCCTAGAAATATGACTAAAGCAGCTGGGTTTTATAATACAATGCTAGATAGTGATCAACCTTGTCTATTGATTGAATGTTTAAATGCATACAGAGTTAAAGAAAAAGAACCTTCAAACCTTGCGGAAATAAGAACACCTGTAGGTGAAATAGAAATAATTAACTCTGGGAGTGATATTACAGTAGTTTCGTATGGTTCAACATTAAACTTAATACATGAGATTATACATGATTTATCTGAATTTAATATCTCTATAGAACTCATTGATATACAAACTTTAATACCTTTTGATATCGAAAAAGGAATTTCTAAAAGTGTTTCAAAAACAAATAGACTACTAATAATTGACGAAGATGTCCCTGGCGGTGGAACAGGATTTATTTTAAGTCAATTAATGTCTAAACAAAATATTTATAATTTTTTAGACAGCGAACCAAAAATATTAAGTGCAAAAGATCATAGACCAGCTTATGGAACTGACGGAGATTATTTTTCTAAACCTTCAAAAGAAGATATTTTTGAAAAAATTTACGAAATGATGAATGACGCGGATCCTCAACTATATCCAAAATTAATGTAATAGCTTAAATATTAATTCTTTAAGAATATCTGAATTAGATGTATTATTTGCTCCAAGTCCTTTAGATTTTAAATCAAATTCTCTTAAAATAGAAATTTTAGATGAAATAGTTTTCATAGAATAATTTCTTGCAGCTGATGAATAATCTTTGACAAAATATGGGTTTACTTTAAGTGCAGATGCTATCGACCTATCAGATTTATCCGAAAGGCTATGAAATATAAATAGTTTAATAAAAAAATCAAAAACTAAGGAAATAACTACAACTAAAGGATTTGACTTAGGGTTTTTAGAGAAGTAATCAATGATTTTCATACATTTAAATAAATCTCTTTCACCAATTGCTTTTCTTAATTCAAATACATTAAACTCTTTAGATATTCCGATATATTTTTCTATATCATCCTGAGTAATTGTTTTATTTTTTCCTTTTAAAACTATTAACTTGTCTAATTCATTTGCAATTTTATTAATTTCTGTTCCTAATAACTCGGTAATTAAAAATGAGGACTTTTTGTCGATAATAAAATTGAAAGATCTTAAGTAAGATAAAATCCAATCTTGAGCCTGATTTTCATATAATCTTTTGCTTTCATAAATTAAACCATTCTTTAAAATTGCTTTATAGATTGCTTTTCTTTTATCTAAAGACTTATGTTTAAAATTTAATACTAATATAGTTGAGTTTAAGGGATTATTTACATAATTAAGTAGATCGTCTAATGAGTTTCCTTCAGCATCTTTTTTTGATAGATCTTGAGCCTCTTTTACAACAACCAGCTTTCTTTCTGACATTACAGGATATTGTTTTGATATTGAAATTATATCACTAATTAGCGTATCTTTTCCATAAAGTATATTTAAATTGAAATCTTTCTCATGATCTTGAAGAGAATTATTAATAATTAATTTTGTCAAATAATCGATATAATATTCTTCTTCACCCATAAATAAATAAACAGGTGAATAAGTATTATTTTTTATATCATTTTCTATTTGTTTAATTAAATTCATAAAAAAATACGAGATTTGTACTATGTTACAGTTAGACTTTCCAAATTATACATTTAAAATCAAAAATAGTGGAAATGGCGACTATATTTTTGATGAAATTAGAAAAAAATATATTAAGCTAACTAAAGAAGAA
Source organism: Flavobacteriaceae bacterium (assembly GCA_018674025.1). Classification (GTDB taxonomy): domain Bacteria; phylum Bacteroidota; class Bacteroidia; order Flavobacteriales; family Flavobacteriaceae; genus SGZJ01. The sequence goes on along the minus strand of JABHBC010000102.1, from coordinate 3,320 downwards.
TGGGTTAGACAAAATTGTGTTAAATTTCTTATAAATGAAAAGAATTTTCCTAGTATTTTAATTAACATTGAAAAGACAATAAAAATAAATAAAATCAATAAAAGGTACGATATAGTTGTTTACAAACCAGACGGAAAAATCAAGTTGTTGGTAGAATGTAAATCTCCTGAAATTAAAATAAATCAAAAGACTTTTGATCAAATTGCCGTTTATAACATGAATCTAAAATCTGAACTATTAATGGTTACAAATGGATTAGAACATTATTATTGTCAAATTAATTACGAAAAGGGATATTACACTTTTTTAAAGGATCTTAAAAACTAAATGAAGTTAGCTATTGTTATAATAAATTGGAATGGAATAAAACTATTAAAAAAGTTTTTAATGCCTTTGATTACTCACAATAATAACGAAAATGAAATCTATGTAATAGATAACAATTCTAGTGATGATTCAATTGATTATATAAAAACAAATTTTCCTAAAATTAAAATTATTGAAAATCCTAAAAATTATGGTTATGCCAAGGGATATAATGAAGGTATAAAGAAGATTAATGCCGATATTTTATGCTTATTAAATAATGATGTTCAGGTTACAAAAAATTGGATTACTCCCATAATGGACGAATTTAAGGTTAATTCTACAACAGCTGCCATTCAACCCAAAATATTAAATTACAAAAACAAGGATTATTTTGATTATGCAGGTGCTGCAGGGGGGTATATGGATTGCTTGGGTTATCCTTATTGTGATGGTCGTGTTCATAACTTATTAGAAAAAGACAACAAACAATATGATTATAATAAAGAAATATTTTGGGCTTCTGGTGCTTGTTTATTTATTAGAAAAGAAGTTTTTACTAATTTGAATGGCTTTGACGAGTCGTTTTTTAACCACATGGAAGAAATTGATTTGTGTTGGAGAATATTAAAAAGTGGATTTAAAATTAAGTATTTGTACAAATCAAAAGTATTTCATGTTGGTGGAGCTACCCTAAAATATAATGATCCAAAAAAAACATTTTATAATTTCAGAAATAGCCTTTTCACAATTACAAAGAATTCAGAAAAAAACCTTTTCATAAAGCTTTTCTTTAAAATGATAATTGATGGATTAATCGGAATTTACTATCTGTTGACATTTAAATTTCTAAATCTTTTTGCAATAATTAAAGCTCACTTTGCGTTTTATATGCAAATACCTAGATTGATTAAACAAAGAAGTGATACAAATTCAAACTTTAAAGGTTTCGAATCTACTTTTTTAATCACAAAGTATTTTAAGTTAAAATTTGTTAAGTTTTTTAGTAATTAACTTTAGCTTTTTTTTACTTTTACATTATTAGTTTAATTTTTTTAAAAATATCAGATGAAAAAACCAATTTTATTAAGTTTATTAACAGTTTTAATTTTAAGCTCTTGTGTCACCAAAAAAGAATACACATCACTAGAAAATAAACACAGAAAAACTCAGGACTTATTGAATACAGCGACTGTAAAATTAAATGCTTGCATTGAAGAAAAAGCTTCAGCAGTTGCATTATCAACTGCCTACAAAGATCAAGTTGAGGATTTAAGAAGAACTACACGTGATTTAATGGTCAGTACTAAAGATTTAACAATATTAACTTCAAAGGGTGCTGATAATTTAGAAAGATCTTTAGAGAGTATGAAAGAGAAAGATCTTAAAATATCAAGACTTCAAGACGCGGTAAATAAAAAAGATAGTGTAACCTTAGCTATTGTTACAAGTTTGAAAAAAGAAATTGGTATTAATGATCCAGACATTGAGGTTAATGTTGAAAAAGGGGTGGTATTTATATCTCTATCTGATAAACTTCTTTTTAAAAGTGGTAGCTATGTAGTAACTGAAAGAGCTAAAGAAATTCTAGCTAAAGTTGCTACCGTTGTTAATGCAAAACCAGATTTCGAATGTATGGTCGAGGGTCATACTGATAGTCAATCTTATCAAAAAGGAGTTTTACTTGACAACTGGGATTTAAGTGTTAAAAGATCTACATCAATTGTACGTGTTTTAGAAACGTTAGATGTTAATCCTCAAAAATTAATTGCAGCTGGTAGAAGTTACCATGTTCCACTAGTTGATAACGAAACAGCAGCAAATCGCTCTATAAACAGAAGAACAAGAATTGTAATTATGCCAAAAATTGATCAGTTTTATGATATGATTGAAAAAGAAATGAAAAATATGACTGAATAATCTTTTATTTGAAATTAATAAAAAAAAGGTTTAACAATTGTTAAACCTTTTTTTTATCCTATAATTTTAAGTTTTGCGAATCTTAACAATAATTTTTTTAATCCTCCATTTTCAAATTTAATTTCTGCCTTTACGTCTGCTCCTCTTCCTTCAATATTTACAACTTCACCTTTTCCAAATCTAATATGTTCTACTACATTACCTACCACTAGCTTATTGTCAAATAGATTGCTTTTATTTGAAGTTTCTTGAATTTTCTTAAAATTGCCCTTAGGTTTTGCAGTAACCTTCTTAAACCTAAGCTTATTAAAGCTAGGTTCGTGATTAGGGGTTGAGCGAATTAAAGGCTTAAATTTGTTTTCATTTATTGGTGTTAGTATATCAAGATATTCTTCATTAATTTCATCAATAAATCTACTTGGTTCAGAATCTGTTAATTTACCCCATCTATATCTTGAGAGAGCATAAGATAAATAAGCTTCTTTTTCAGCTCTAGTTAATGCTACATAAAACAATCTTCTTTCTTCTTCCAAATCATTTCTTGAGTTTAAATTCATTGCACTAGGAAAAAGGTTTTCTTCTAAACCAACTATATAGACAATCGGGAATTCTAGCCCTTTAGCTAGGTGAATAGTCATTAACGCTACTTTATTTGTGTCTTGGTCATCTTTATCTAAATCTGTAGCCAAAGCTACATCTTCTAGAAATTCACTTATTGAGCCCGTAGATTCAGGGATTTCCTTTTGAATTTCAACAAAATCTTTAATACCATTTAACATCTCTTCAATATTTTGAATTTTTGCTTGATCCTCTACAGATGTTAATGCACTATAGGTTTTAATAATTCCTGTATCATTTACTACTTCGTTAGCAATATCAAAAGCATTTTTGGTCCTTGCTGAAATTTTAAATGATTCAATAAGATTTACAAAATTTGAAACTTTTAGTTTAATAGCTTTACTAATGTTTACCTCAATCCCATCTAGTTCTTTACATAAACTATATAAAGACACATTTAAAGTATTTGCCTGGACAACCAATTTATTAATTGTAGTTTGACCTATTCCTCTAGCAGGAAAATTAATAACTCTTTT
>JABHBC010000101.1 GCA_018674025.1 Flavobacteriaceae bacterium | reverse complement strand
GCCTAACAACATTAGTATGTTTTTCATTAGATTTATTGTTTAATTTTTATAAAAAAAAATAATTAAAATTAAGTAGATAAATATAATTATTATTCCTCAGATAAAGAAATATAAGTACTTTTGTAAATCAATAATTAATTTTTATATAATATGAGTGTTCTTCCTAATTATATTTCCTCTGAAGTAGAACAAAAGTGGTATTCATATTGGTTAAAAAATAAATATTTTAGTTCAAAGCCTGATCATAGGGAACCTTATACGATAGTTATTCCCCCTCCAAATATTACAGGTGTATTGCACATGGGGCATATGCTTAATAATACAATTCAAGACATTCTAATAAGAAGAGCAAGGCTAAAAGGTAAAAATGCATGTTGGGTTCCAGGCACTGATCATGCTTCAATTGCTACGGAGGCAAAAGTAGTTGATAGTTTGAAAAAGCAAGGAATTAATAAAGAAGATTTAGACAGAGAATCTTTTTTAAAACATGCTTGGGAATGGAAAGAAAATTATGGGGGAATAATTTTAGATCAATTAAAAAAATTAGGATGCTCTTGTGACTGGGATAGAACCAAGTTTACAATGGATGAGGATATGAGCAAGTCTGTTATTTCTACTTTTATTGATCTTCACAATAAAGGCCTTATTTACAAAGGTTACAGAATGGTTAATTGGGATCCTGAGGCTAAGACCACTCTTTCTGATGAAGAAGTCAATTATGTCGAGAGAAAAGATAATTTATATTACATAAAATATAAAGTAGAAAATGAGGATAGTTATATTACAATTGCCACTACCAGACCTGAGACTATTTTAGGGGATAGTGCAATCTGTGTTAATCCAACTGATAAAAGGTTTCATAAATTAAAAGGAAAAAAAATTATAGTTCCTTTATGTAATAGATCAATTCCTCTGATTGAAGATGATTATGTAGATATTGATTTTGGCACAGGATGTCTGAAAGTAACTCCTGCACACGATTTAAATGATAAATTAATAGGAGATAGACATAATCTTGAGGTAATTGATATTTTAAATGATGATGCAACATTAAATAGACATGGATTAGAATTTGAAGGTAAAGATAGATTTGTAGCTAGAAAAGAAATCATAGATAAACTAACTAAACAAGGTTTAGTTGATAAAATTGAACAAATTTCTCACAATGTTGGGATAAGCGAAAGAACTAATGCTATTATAGAGCCAAAATTTAGTGATCAATGGTTTTTGAAAATGGAAGAATTAGTTAAACCTGCAATTAAATCTGTTTTAAAAGACGAGGAAATTAAATTATTCCCCAAGAAATTTGAAAACACATATAAGCACTGGTTAGAAAACATTAGAGATTGGAATATTTCAAGACAGCTTTATTGGGGTCAACAAATACCAGCCTTTTATTATGGCAAGGGTAAAAATGATTACGTAGTTGCTACTAATATTAAAGATGCTTTAAGTGTTGCAATTGAAAAGACTAATAATAAAAACTTAAAACTATCTGATTTAAAACAAGAGTCTGATGTTCTTGATACATGGTTTTCTTCATGGCTTTGGCCAATAAGTGTTTTTGATGGTATAAACAACCCAGACAATGACGAAATTAATTATTATTATCCAACTAATGACTTAGTTACTGGGCCCGATATTTTATTTTTTTGGGTTGCAAGAATGATTATTGCAGGCTATGAGTTTAAAAACACAAAACCATTTTCAAACATTTATTTGACAGGCTTAGTTAGAGATAAGCAAAGAAGAAAAATGAGTAAATCTTTAGGAAATTCACCTGATGCATTAAAATTAATTAAAGATTATGGTGCAGATTCTGTTCGAGTAGGTTTATTATTAAGTGCCTCTGCTGGAAATGATTTAATGTTTGATGAGTCATTATGTCAACAAGGTAAATCTTTTTCAAATAAAATTTGGAATTCCTATAAATTGATTAATGGCTGGTCTGTTGAGGATATTGAACAACCTGAGTACAGTAAACTATCAATTCAATGGTATGAAAATAAATTTCAATCAGTCTTAGTTGAAATTGAAGATCATTTTAATAAGTATAGACTTAGTGATGCCTTAATGTGTGTTTATAAATTAATTTGGGATGACTTTTGCTCGTGGTTATTAGAGCTAATAAAGCCAGAATATCAACATCCAATAGATAAATTAACTTTTGATTCCGTGATTAATATTTTTGAAAATAATTTAAGAGTTCTACATCCTTTTATGCCTTTTATTTCAGAAGAAATTTGGCAAAATATTTCAAATAGATCAGTAAATGAAGCATTAATAGTTTCTGCTTGGCCTAAAGTAGAAAGTGTTAACAGAAAGATGATTAAAGATTTTGATTTTACTTCACAAGTAATTAGTTCTATTAGAACTATTCGTAAAGAAAAAAATATTTCCTTCAAAAATTCTATTGAATTACATGTTTTAAACAATGAAAATAATAGTTCTAATTTAGATTCACTGATCATTAAACTATGTAATATTAGCAAGCTTGTTTACACTAAGATTGAGGTTGAAAACTCTATTTCATTCCGTGTAAAGTCAAATAACTATTATGTTCCTGTTGATAATAATAATATTAATATAGAGGAGGAAATCATAAAACTGAAAAAAGAGTTACAATATATTGAAGGTTTTTTAAATTCAGTTCGAAAAAAGTTATCAAATTCTCGCTTTGTAGAAAATGCTCCTGACAAAGTAATTCAAATTGAAAAAGACAAAGAGCAAGATGCTTTATCAAAAATAAAAGCAATTAAAGATTCCCTGAGTAGTCTTGATAGATAGGCTAAACTCTAGCAATTATATCTTCAGCCCCTTTTACTTTTTGATTGAGAGTGACATTAATTTTAGTATCTAAAGGAAGAAATAGGTCTACTCTTGACCCAAATTTTATAAAACCAGCATCATCTCCCTGATTTACATAGCTAGATTCTTTTGCATAATTTACAATTCTTTTTGCTAATGCACCAGCGATCTGCCTATATAAAATTTCACCACAATTTTCATTTTTGATTACAATAGATGTTCTTTCATTTTCAGTACTAGATTTTGGATGCCAAGCAACTAAATATTTCCCTGGATGGTATTTAGAATATGTAACTTGACCGCCTATAGGATACCTTGTTACATGAACATTTATTGGAGACATAAATATACTAACTTGAATTCTTTTTTCTTTAAAGTATTCTGGTTCAAAAACTTCCTCTATTACCACAACTTTACCATCTACTGGAGATACAATATTATTATCACCAAAATTTGTTATCCTTTTAGGGTTTCTAAAGAATTGTAAAACTATTATTAATTGAATTATTAAAAATATCTGAATGTAGGTTTTATGATTTATTGAAAAATAATCTAATAAAAGCGTTATAATTACAACAGTAATGAATGTTAATAGTATAATTTTGTGACCCTCTTTATGAAACATAATCTAAAAAAATTAAAAATAAGTATATAAATGGCGAGGCGAGTATTATACTATCTAATCTGTCTAATAAACCACCATGACCAGGAAGTATTATTCCACTATCTTTTACTTTAGCTTGTCTTTTGTATTTGGATTCAATTAAATCACCAATTGTCCCAAAAATACTAACTATTATACCAATAAATAACCAATTTGAATTAGTTAAAAAAGACTCCGTAAAATAACTTATGGCATAACTACTTATACAAGTAAAAAATAATCCACCAAAGAAACCTTCAATTGTTTTGTTTGGAGATACGCTTTCAAATAGTTTTTGCTTCCCAAAGTTTTTCCCAATTGCATATGCAAAAGAATCATTTACCCATGCTAAAACGAAAACACCTAAAATAATACCTGAATTAAAATTATCAAAGAACATAGGTATTAGGGCTATAAAAACAAAAGAACTAGAAATGTAGAATGTTGAAGCAATATAATTTCTGGCTAAAAACTTTGGTAAATTCTTTTTAACAAAAAGATCTCTGATTAAAAATATTAATACAAAAACACTAAAGACTAAAATGATGTCTTTACTTTCGTTAAAAAATGAGTTGCTGATTAAAGTGTATTCAAAATACGTAAAATAAACATACAGAAAAGCAAATATTATATAAGAGACATAACTCCTTTGATTAACTAATCGACTAAACTCAACATTACATATTATTCCAAAAGAAAATATTAAAATTATAAATGCTAATTGGGACTTTAGTGACAGCAGAAATAGTGATGCATAAATAAAACCAGAAATTGTTCTTTTTAAAAGCTCTTTCAATTTAAATAATTATTGATTTTCTAATAGTATCAAATATAAGTTTTTTGAACTACTTCCGTAGCTTAAAAAATCTTTATCATTACAATCTTTGAAATGTTTTAAGTTTGTTATGTTACTAGGAATTGATGCCCCGCTATTTTTAATTCCTGACAGACCCTCACTAATATTATTTATTAGTTGATCAGTTTTAGCCAAAATTATAATATTTTCAGGAAGTTCATTTAGTTTTTTTTCAGCTACTTGGTTTGATGAAATTAAGATTGATCCATCATCTGCAATTAAGTATTCACAAGTGGTAATAAGACTCTTAGTTTCATCTTTAGAATTTTTTGAAAAAGAATAATCTAATTTGAATTTTTTTAATATTTCTTTGTCTAGACTAAATAGACTGGATTCTTTCCAACCGTTTTCTTCAATGATAAGAGCGATGTTTTTATTTACTTCATTTTCATTTTCTGAGTATAAAAACTTACCTCCATTTTTGATAAAATTTTGAACAAATCTATTATCTGTAGGGGTCTCTATTTTTGGCATAAAACTACTTTTTTCATCCTTATTAGATGAAGAAGTTTTATTTGTAGGTTTATTTTTTTTAAATATGTTTTTGAAAAAATTCAACTTGGAATTATATATAAATTACTTAGAATCAAATATATAAATTCAAATACTAAATAAATATAAAATTATCATGAATTTATTACTTCTTTATCAAACGGTCTACTGCCAAATATTTTTTCTAGATTATCTTTGAATATAACTTCTTTGTCTAACAATACCTCAGCTAGTTCTATTAATTTTGATTTATTATCTTCTAATAATTTTATGGCTCTTTGATATTGTTTCTCTATTATTGAAGAAATCTCTTTATCAATTGTTTCAGCAGTTTTCTCACTGTATGGTTTTGTAAAACCATAATCATTTCCATTGGATGAATCATAGTATGTGAGATTACCAACTTTGTCATTTAACCCATAAACTGTAACCATCGCTCGAGCTTGTTTGGTAACTTTCTCTAAATCACTTAGAGCACCTGTTGAGATTTTATTGAAAATAACTTTTTCAGCTGCTCTACCACCGAGTGCAGCACACATTTCATCAAGCATTTGTTCGGGTCTGACTATTAATCTTTCTTCTGGTAAATACCAGGCTGCTCCTAAAGATTGTCCTCTTGGAACAATAGTAACTTTTACTAGTGGAGCAGCATGTTCGAGCATCCAACTTACTGTTGCATGACCAGCTTCATGGTAAGCAACTGCT
>JABHBC010000100.1 GCA_018674025.1 Flavobacteriaceae bacterium | reverse complement strand
TGCTATTCTTAATTTGTTTTTTAAGAAAAATTCTTTTTTTCTTAGTTCTCGGTATTGTTTTAATTTTTTATTTATGTTAATAGAATTTAATTCAGCAGAAAGTAATTCTTTTCTTGTAAATTTTGTTTCTTCAAACATGAATCTTAAGGTTTCCGAGAAACAAGACCTATTAGAAATTAATGATTTACAAGAAAGAGCTCTCGATACTTTGAAATTCATGAATGTTGAATTTCAAAAATTAGAAATAAAAAATGATATACAATCAAAAGTTCAAAGTGATCTGAATCAGCAACAAAGAGAGTTTTTTCTTCATCAACAAATGAAAACAATTCAAGAAGAGTTGGGAGGAGTTAATCACGATGGTGAAATCGATGAAATGAAGGCAAGAGCTAAGAAGATTAACTGGACTAAAGATGTTAAACTTCATTTTGAAAAAGAACTTTCTAAACTTCAAAGAATGAATCCTCAAGTTTCAGAATATTCAGTGCAAAGAAATTATCTTGATTTAATCCTTGATTTACCATGGTCAAAATACAGTAAGGATTTATTTGATTTAGTAAAAGCACAAAAGATTTTAGATAAAGATCATTTTGGATTAGAAGATGTTAAAAAGAGAATTGTTGAGCATTTAGCAGTATTAAAACTTAGAAATGACATGAAATCACCAATTTTATGCTTGTACGGTCCTCCTGGAGTTGGAAAAACTTCTCTAGGTAAATCTGTTGCAAGAGCATTAGGTAGAGAATATGTTAGAATGTCTTTAGGTGGATTGAGAGATGAAGCTGAAATTAGAGGTCACAGAAAAACTTATATTGGTGCAATGCCTGGAAGAGTTATTCAAAACATCAAAAAAGCTGGAACATCTAATCCTGTTTTCGTTTTAGATGAAATTGATAAACTTTCAAATTCAAACCAAGGTGATCCTTCATCTGCTTTATTAGAGGTTTTAGATCCTGAACAAAACGCAGAGTTTTATGATAACTATTTAGAACTTGGTTTTGATCTTTCTAAAGTAATGTTTATCGCTACTTGTAATAATTTATCTACTATTCAACCAGCCCTATTGGACAGAATGGAAATTATAAATGTTACGGGTTATACAACTGAAGATAAAGTTCAAATTGGTAAAAAATTCCTACTACCTAAACAGCAGTTAGAGCATGGAGTCAAGCCTTCTGAAATTAAATTATCTAAAAATGTTATTGAAAAAATCATTGAAAGTTATACTAGAGAATCTGGTGTTAGAGGTTTGGAAAAACAGATTGCCAAAGTAGTCAGATATGCTGCAAAAAACTTAGCTATGAATTTAGAATATAATTCAAATGTTAAAGTTTCTGATTTAAATGAAATTCTTGGTTCCTCAAAATTAGATAGAACTATTTATGAAAATAATAAAGTAGCTGGTGTTGTTACGGGTTTAGCATGGACCAGAGTTGGTGGTGATATTTTATTTATTGAATCTATTATCTCTAAAGGCAAAGGTAAACTGTCTATCACGGGAAATTTAGGTAAGGTTATGAGTGAGTCGGCTACTATTGCATTAGAGTTTATTAAAGCTAATTCTAAATACTTTAAAATTAAAGATAGCGTATTTGAAAATTACAACATACACATTCATGTGCCTGAGGGTGCTACTCCAAAAGATGGTCCTAGTGCAGGAATTACAATGTTAACATCACTAGTGTCATTATTGACTCAAAAAAGAGTGAATAAGAATCTTGCTATGACTGGAGAAATTACCTTGAGAGGTAAGGTTTTACCTGTTGGTGGTATTAAAGAAAAAATTCTAGCTGCAAAAAGAGCTAAAATTACAGACATAATTTTGTGTAAACAAAATGAAAGTGATGTTGATGAAGTTAAAAAAGATTACTTAAAGGGGCTCAAATTTCATTATGTTACAGACATGAAGGAGGTTATTAAATTAGCTTTATCAGATCAAGATGTGCTTAATGTTAAAAAGTTATAATAAAACCCTTATTTTTAAGTTTTAGTTCATATAAGTTTGATAATGAAAACTTTTACTAAATTATTTATTTTCTTCTCTGTATTTCATGTTAATTCTCAAATTGCGGGAGAATCTACCTATGAATTTTTAAATATTTCATCTTCTCCAAGGCAGCTAGCACTTGGTGGTAAGGAAATTACACTATTTGATTTTGATGTTAATCAACCTAGTATAAATCCAGCTTCATTAAACAGTAGGATGAATAATAATTTAGCTATAAATTTTTCTAATTACTTTTCTGATATCAAATATGGTACGGCTGCATACGCCTATACTTTTAACAACAGAGGTAATACACTTCATTTTGGATTATCCTACATTGACTACGGTGAATTTTCTGGATATGATAACCAGGGAAACCCTACAAATGATTTTACAGGTAAAGAGAGTGCTTTTTCAATTGGATACTCTTCCAAGATTAATTATTTACCTATTTATGTAGGTTTAAATTTAAGACTAATCACTTCATCTTTAGAGCAATATAATTCAATTGGTATTTCAACAGATATTGGTGTTTTGTATATCAACAGTGAAATGAATTTAAATATTGCGATGGTTATAAGAAATTTTGGAACACAAATTAAAGCTTATAACGACATTTATGAAAGCTTACCATTTGAAATAGATATAGGCGTTTCTCAGCTTTTAGAAAATGCACCTGTTAGATGGTATTTGACATTTGAAAATGTTCAAAAATGGAATATAGCTTTATCTAATCCCTCTAGATTAACTACTGATTTAGATGGGAATATTACAGAAGAGAAGATTACTTTTTTTAATAATATTTTTAGACATTTACTCATTGGAGCAGAATTATTTCCTGAGAGTATATTTAATATTAGACTTGGATATAATTTTAAAAGAGGTGAGGAGTTGAAAATTATTGATCAGTCAAACTTTTCAGGACTTTCATTTGGATTTGGGATGAAATTTAATAAATTACGAATTAATTATACTCATGCTAAATTCTCTGGTGCAGCAAATACAAGCTTCATTGGTTTACAATTAAAATTAAATTAATGACTAAGAAAATTATTATTGCTATAGACGGATTTGCTTCTACTGGAAAAAGTACTCTTGCCAAGCGTTTAGCAGAATACCTTAATTACATTTATGTTGATTCAGGCTCTATGTATAGAGCTATTACGTACTATGCTTTAACTAATAATTATCTTCCATTTAGTGATGATAATCTGACAGATTTTTCAAATGAATTACTTTCAGTTAAATTAAATTTTATATTTAACAATGATTTAGGCTATTCTGAAATATTTTTAAATGGCGTTAATGTTGAGAGAGAAATCAGATCAATTGAAGTTTCTAATCATGTTAGTTCTGTTGCTACTATTTCATTTATAAGAAAACACATGGTAAATCTTCAAAAAGAACTCAGCTTAAATAAAGGAGTTGTTATGGATGGAAGAGATATTGGTTCAGTTGTTTTT
>JABHBC010000099.1 GCA_018674025.1 Flavobacteriaceae bacterium | reverse complement strand
AGTGTCTGAAAACATAAAAGCATACGAAAGTATGTATATAAATATTAATCATAATTTATCTAATGAAGTAGAGGATATAAATCAAACAAACAAAGTTAGTTTTGTGAAAAAAGGAGATAAATATAATGTCAAATGGAATGATATTACTTTTATATATGATGGGAAAAAACTTTATACTATAAATCCTGATGATGAAGAAGTAACTATTTCAACTGAAGATTTAGATGAAGAAACTACAATAACACCAAACAAAATTCTAACATTTTTTGAAGAAGGTTATGAATTTAAAATGGATATTACTCAGGATGTTACTGTAGTTGATTACTATGAGCAAAGAACAAGAAAATTATTACAATACATAAAGCTTATCCCAATAGATTCTGAATCAGAAATTGACTTTATATTATTGGCAATTGAGAAAAAAAATAATAGAATATACAAAAGTATTGAAAAGGGTAAAAATGGAACAACAACTACTTATACCATAACCTCATTTGAAGTAGATCTTCCCTTAAAAGATGATCTATTTTTATTCAATAAAAAAGATTACAAAGACTACTACATTAACAACATTGATTAATTAAGTTGAAGATTTTAGATAAATACATACTGAAAACATTTATTAAAACATTCTTAAGTGTTTTTTGTATAATAATGTTAATTTTTTTACTTCAGTCTGTTTGGTTATATATTTCTGAATTAGCAGGAAAAGATTTAGATATATCCATAATAATTAAATTTCTTTCCTATGTCTCGCCTAGACTAGTCATATTAATACTGCCATTGACAATTTTACTTTCAAGTATTATGGTCTTTGGAAACTTTGCAGAAAATTATGAGTTTGCAGCCATGAAATCTACTGGAATTTCTCTTCAAAGAGCCATGAGAAGCTTAAGTATATTTATTTTATTTGTTGCAATACTAACATTTTTCTTCTCCAACAATGTAAATCCAGTAGCTGAATATAACTTTCACAACTTAAGAAAAAACATATCCAAGGTTAAACCCACAATGGCAATCGCTGAAGGGCAATTTAACCAAATTGGTCAAATTAATATTAAGGTTAAAAATAAATCCGGTGACAATGGACAGTATTTAACTGATGTAATTATTCATCAAAAAAAGAATAAAATAGGAAATTACACTGTTATAAAATCAAAAACTGGTGAGATTTCAAGCAGTTTAAATTCTGATATTCTTCAATTAAAACTATTTGATGGTAATTATTATGATGAAGTTATCCCTACAGATTATAATCAAAGAGAAAAAAAACCTCATTTAAAAAGTTATTTTAAAGAATATATTTTGAATATTAATTTAGCTGAAATTAACAATGTAGATTTTGACGATAAAGATGATGTAAACAAGTATACTATGCTAAGTGTTGCAGATTTAGATATTACTATAGATTCATTACTTGATAAGAAAAAAGAAGACTACAAACTTATCTCTAGTAAAATGCATAATAGATCTAATGCTCTTGTGTTAAATGATAATGTCAAAAATAAAATTGTAGATACCATTTATAAAGGTGAAAATTTTTATGATTTATTTAAACTTAAAAAGCAAGTTCAGTTATTTGACTTAGCAATAAGTTCAGTTAATAGTACTAATAGTATTATAAAATCAAATAGAATAATTCAAGCTTACAGGGAAAAAAATATAAATAAACACATAATATCCCTACATGATAAATTCTCTATTTCATTTGCATGTATAATATTATTTTTTATTGGAGCTCCACTAGGAGCTATAATTAGAAAAGGTGGGTTTGGTTTGCCTCTTGTTATCTCAATAGTACTTTTTTTAGTCTATCATTTTATTGGGATTTTCACAAAAAATTTAGCTGAAGATAGCAGTATTAGCCCTATTTTAGCTAGTTGGCTATCAACTATTATCATGCTTCCAATAAGTATTTATTTAACAAATAGAGCTACAAGAGATAGGTCTATATTTAACTTCGATAATTTCTACATTATCATAAACAATTTTTTTAAAAGAAGTAATAATACTTGATTGAAAAAACAGTGTATCTTTACAAAAAAAAGCAAGAATGACCAAGGAATCAAATCAAAAACTAGACAGTATTGAATCTGCAATTAACGATATTCGTTCTGGAAAAGTCATTATTGTTGTTGATGATGAAAATCGAGAAAATGAAGGTGATTTTTTAGCAGCAGCAGAAACTATAACACCTGAAATTATAAATTTCATGGCTACGCATGGAAGAGGTTTAATATGTGCTCCCATTACTGAAAAAAGATCAAAACAATTAAAACTCAACCCTATGGTTGGTAATAATACCGACCCTATGGAAACAGCCTTTACAGTTTCAATTGACCTCATAGGTGGTGGAGTAACAACTGGAATTTCTGCATCCGATAGATCTAAAACTATAAAATCACTAATTGACAAAAAAACAAGACCTCATGATATATCGAAACCAGGACATGTTTTTCCTCTAATAGCAAAAGAAGGTGGCGTACTTAGAAGAACTGGGCATACTGAAGCTGCAATTGACTTTGCTAGACTGGCTGGATTTGAAGCTGCTGGAGTAATTGTTGAAATAATGAATGAAGATGGATCAATGGCAAGATTACCTCAGCTTTTTGAAGTAGCTAAAAAATTTAATCTTAAAATAATTTCAATTGAAGATCTTGTTGCCTATAGAATGGAACATGACTCTTTAATTGAAAAAAAAGAAGATTTTCAAATTGAAACTAGGTTTGGAAGTTTTAGACTTAGAGCATATCAACAAACCACAAATGATAGACTTCACATTGCATTAACTAAAGGAACCTGGGATCCTAATGAACATGTTTTAACCAGAATTAACTCAAAGCTTATTAATAACGACATATTAGGCACTCTAACCAATAATATGGATAAAAAGCTTGATGATATGTTTGAATTAGTAAATAATGCAGGAAAAGGTGCAATAGTATTTATCAATCAACAAAACAAACCACTAAGCACTCTTAATAGATTGAAAACATTAAAAAAAGGTCAATTAAAAGGTAAAATTGTTAAAGCACCAAGAATTGAAATGGACAATAGAGATTTTGGAATTGGAGCTCAAATACTTCATGATTTAAATATTCACAAACTAAGGTTGATATCTAATGGGACAGCTACTAAAAGAGTAGGGATTATTGGCTATGGTTTAGAAATAATTGAATATGTTAATTATTAGTCATTTTTCTTTTGACTATAAATCCATTTAAAAAAATCTTTTTCTTTGAAAGCATTAATCCAACTATCATGATTAACATTATCGTAAAGAGTGAATTTTGGATTCCCTCCTGCTTTAATTATTGCTTCAACCATACTAACAGAATATAATGGATGTACGACATCATCTTTAGCACCATGAAAAATCCAAACAGGTGTGTTTTTTGCAAATAATTTAGCAGTTTTTGGATTGGCACCACCACAAATTGGAACTCCAGCAGCAAACATATTTGGCCTTCTGTATAGCATTTCAAAAGTCCCCATACCCCCATTAGATAGGCCTGAAACATAAATCTTATTTTTGTTTACATTATTTGTATTTGATAATGAGTCCATTAATTTCATAACTAAATTAAGAGCTTTAGTTTCTTTTTTGTTTTCGTCGTAAAATTTATAATTCATGCCGTCTTTAGATTTTACAAGTTTTCTATTTGTCCAAGAGTCATCATCTGGACACTGAGGAAATACACCATAAGACTTATAGAGATTTCGATTTCTTTGGTTTATAAAAAGACCAGCAATATATTTTAATTGCTGTTTATTATCACTACCTCTCTCTCCAAATCCATGTAAGAATAAATGCAATGGATATTTACCTTTTTTTTTGAGTTTCTTAGGAATTAATAATCGATAATTTAAAGTATCATTTCCATCAATAAATTTTTTATGTAAGAAAATACTTTCATTTTGAGAAATTGATAAATTGAAAACAAGAAAGATTAAAAGTAAAAAACGCATTTCTTATTATTTAAGTTCTATAGTATTATCATTAATATCTTTTCTAACTTTTTTAAAACTAGAGAACTGGTCATCAACAGATCTATAGCCTACTGGCATAACTAAAACTGACTTTAAATTTTTAGATTTAAGGTTTAAAATTTCATCATATTTATCAGGTAAAAAACCTTCCATAGGACACGAATCAATTCCTTCAACAGAACAAACGGTCATCAAATTACCTAAAGCTAAATATGCTTGATTTTTAGACCAGTTAATAATTGAAGTATTAGACATATCATTGAATTCATTAATTATTGATTTTTTAAAAGATTCAAGAACTGTTGGATCTGTTTTTCGAATATCTACTACTCTTTTAAAATACGATTCAATGTAAGATTTATTTATATTTGATTCAATACAAATAATTAATAAATGCGAACATTGTATGACTTGTTGTTGATTCATCGAAGACTCTAAAAGACTATTTTTGATCTCTTGATTTGAAATTACAACGAGTTTAATAGGTTGTAAACCGTAAGAAGATGCAGTTAAATTAAAAGCCGTTTTTAATGTGTTAATTTGATTTTCTGTTAGTTTTCTATTTGAATCAAATTTTTTAGTAGCATACCTCCAATTTAAACTTTCAATTATATTCATTTTTTCTTCTAGTGTATTATTCAAAACTAACAAAAGTCTTTAACAACTTGCAAAATTAATTGAAATAAATATAAATAATCTTGAATGAATAAAAAAAGGATATTATATTTGCCTCGCTATTGGAGAAATGGCAGAGTGGTCGAATGCGGCAGTCTTGAAAACTGTTGAGGGTCACACCTCCGGGGGTTCGAATCCCTCTTTCTCCGCTTAGTCAAACCCTAACTACTTTATAAACAAGTGATTAGGGTTTTTCTTTTTAAAACTTGTACGATTATTGTACGGCCAGTAATACTAAAAACCCAAAAAATCTCAATAGTAATTTTT
>JABHBC010000098.1 GCA_018674025.1 Flavobacteriaceae bacterium | reverse complement strand
GAAGCTCCTGCTGAAGAAGCTCCTGCTGAAGAGGCTCCTACTGAAGAAGCTACTGCCGAAGAGGCTGTTGCTGAAGAGGCTCCTGCTGAAGAGGCTCCTAAGGATGACAAATAAATATTAAAAAAACATTTAATACTTTTATAACCTGTTAATTTAAAATTAACAGGTTTTTTTATATATGAAAGATTATTACTACTTAGGAAAAATAACCAAAAAATACAGTTTTAAAGGTGAAGTATTATTAAAAATTGATACGGATCAACCAGGTTATTATAAGAAAATCAAATCTTTATTTATTTATAAAAAAGACAAACTAAATTTGCACAAAATTGATGTTATAAGATTTCATAAGGATAAGGTTTTAAGAATAAAATTTCATGATATTAATTCCGAACTAGAAGCAAACTCAATAGTTAATTGTGAAATTTATTTACCATTGAACTCATTACCCGTACTAAAAGGAAATAAATTTTATTATCATGATGTAATAAACTATTTAGTTGTAGATGAAAACTTTGGTGAAGTAGGTAAAATTAAAAATATCAAAGAAAATATTTCTCAAGATCTTTTTGTTATAGATCATAATAAAAATGAGGTTTTAATTCCAATTCATGATGAATTTATTATTAATGTTGATAGGGATAAAAAGCAAATAATAGTAAAAACTCCGGAGGGGCTTATAGATTTATATATAAATTCTTAAAAATAAGTTATATTAACCGTAATTAATACTTTGGCATGAATTTGAATATTAACTCTGACATAAGAATTGCAGAAACTTTACCTTCAAGTTTTTATAAGGATTCTGAGTTATTTGAAATAATTAAAAATAAAATTTTCTTAAGAGCTTGGCATTGGATAGGGGATGAAAATTTAATTGCAGAAAAAAATTCAATTTACCCTTTTACCTTGTTAGAAGGTTATTTAGATGAACCTTTATTACTGTCTAGATCAAAAGATAATAACATAAAATGCTTATCAAATGTATGTACTCACAGGGGAAATCTATTGGTCTTAAAACCATGCAAATCAGCAAAAATTAGATGTACGTATCATGGTAGACGTTTTAATAGTGATGGTGAATTTGAATTTATGCCTGATTTTGAAAAAACTAAGAATTTTCCAAGGAAATGCGATAATTTAAATTCTTTTTTAGTGAAAAGTTGGAATAAATTACTTTTTACTGCTTTTAATCCTATAATTGATATAGAAAAAGTTCTTGAAATCATGGACAAAAGAATTGGATTTTTACCGCTGAATAAAGCAATATTTGATTCTTCACTTTCCCAAAATTTTAAAATCGATGCACACTGGGCTTTATACTGCGACAACTATCTAGAGGGTTTTCATGTCCCATTTGTACACAAAGACTTGAATGAAATTTTGGATTACAATAGTTATGAAACTGAAATTTATGACCATTGTAATTTACAAATTGGATACAGCAACAATAAAGAGGATTGTTTTATTTTTCCTGAAAATCACATTGATTCCGGAAAAAATATTGCCGCATACTATTTTTGGATATATCCAAATATGATGTTTAACTTTTACCCCTGGGGAATTTCTATAAATATTGTTAAGCCAATTAATTTAAAATTAACAGAAGTAGAGTTTATTTCTTATGTTTTTGATAAAACTAAACTAAACAAAGGAGCTAGCAGTGATTTAAATAAAGTTGAAAAAGAAGATGAGTTTGTTGTTCAAAACGTACAAAAGGGGATAAATTCAGCATTTTACAAATCTGGAAGATATTCAGCAACAAAAGAAAAAGGGGTTCACCATTTTCACTACTTAATGTCTAAGTTTTTAAACTCTTAAATTCTTGTTAAGAGAGTTAAAAAAATTTATCTCATATACAATAAATAAAGAAGCTTTGTTTATTTTTGTTTAATAAAAAATTAATTTTATGAAACCAGATTTATTTGAAGCACCGGATTATTATAATTTAGACGATTTGCTCTCTGAAGAACATTTATTAGTTCGTGATGCTGCTAGAGAATGGGTTAAACGAGACGTTAGTCCGATTATTGAAGAATATGCCCAAAAAGCTGAATTTCCATCTCAAATTGTGAGTGGTCTAGCTAATATAGGAGCTTTTGGTCCATATATTCCTGAACAATACGGAGGAGCTGGACTTGATTATATTTCATACGGATTAATAATGCAGGAGATTGAAAGAGGAGATTCAGGAGTTCGATCTACTGCTTCGGTTCAATCGTCACTTGTAATGTTTCCTATATGGAAATATGGAAACGAAGAACAAAAAAATAAGTATTTACCAAAACTAGCTTCTGGTGAATATATGGGTTGTTTTGGGTTAACTGAACCTGATCATGGTTCAAATCCCGGAGGGATGGTAACAAACTTTAAAGACAAAGGAGATCATTATTTACTTAATGGAGCTAAAATGTGGATTTCAAACTCACCAATCGCACAAATTGCTATAGTTTGGGCAAAAAATGAAGAAGGAAGAATTCATGGTTTGATTGTAGAAAGAGAAATGGAAGGATTCTCTACTCCAGAAACACATAATAAATGGTCATTAAGAGCTAGTTCAACAGGCGAGTTAATATTTGATAATGTCAAAGTTCCGAAAGAAAATTTACTGCCTAATAAATCTGGACTAGGAGCTCCATTAGGGTGTCTTGATTCAGCAAGATATGGTATTTCTTGGGG
>JABHBC010000097.1 GCA_018674025.1 Flavobacteriaceae bacterium | reverse complement strand
CCCTTTCTTTTCCCTCTATGGTAAAGCCATTGATAATAGAGTTTTGAATTTAGAAGTGCTAAAATAAACTTTAGATCACATTCGTGTGTTTTTTCTGTTATTACATAACAATCTGAACGACAAAACCATTCTGGGTCTGTCCAGAATCTTAATTTTTCTTAAAAAATTGAAAAATATTTTTATTTTTCAATATTTTGGTGAATTTCGTTAGAAATTTACTGAAATATTGATGATTTGGCGATTATTTTAGAGTTTTTTGGATTATTTTCGTGGTTTTTTTTGAATTTTAGACGCAATTATCCCTTGTTTTAGCTTTAGGTCTGATAAATTTCATCTAAAACTACCATTCTTTTAAGATTGTGAGCCATTGCTTCCATGAAGGCGGTAAATTGATTTTTAGCAATACCTTTATATCTAACTCTGTGGTTAGTTTTAGAAAATACTCTTTCATAAGGAGATCTCATTTTGGTATAAAATTTATCACGATCTTTATTTTTACCTATCATATTATTCTTTTTTACTGCTGCAAGGTGAATATTTCTCTTTGCAGCTGCTTTTTTAGCATTAATATCACAATAGCCTTTGTCACCATAAGCGGCACCTTGATCTGGTATAACATGTTTCATACCTTTTGAATCAATTACCTCTGCAGAAGTAATAGCAACCTTATTAATCATTCCAGATTGCATATCAACAGAAATATGCTTTTTGAATCCATACCAGAATTTATTACCTCCCTTACAGCCAAATTTAGCTTGCTTATCCTTAGCAATCTTTGGAAGAATTTCATTATTTAATTTATCATATTTTTTCTTTATTGCTTTATCCCTCTCTTTCCAAAGAGTTGACTTGCTTATCAAATGAGATGCATCAATAAAAGTAAATACCTCATTCATGTAACCTTTTGATTTTAATTGAGATCTTAATATATTAAATATTTTGGATAATTTATTAGTTCCAATTCTTTTTCTAGCATCAGTAAAAACTCTAAAATTAGGAGTTTTTTCTGTTAATCCAAACCTGCAAAACCATCTAAAAGCATTGTTGCTAGCAATAGCCTCGGATAACTCTCTATCGCTTAAATCTTCCATAAATTGCAATAATAAACAAAGAAATAATCTAAATATTCCATAGCCTTTATGATCATATTCAACCTCTATCTTTTCTAGCTCAATTTTAATCTCTGATAAATCCCATAATTCCATAAATTTACGATAAATATGATTATCTGGAACTAATTGATCCAAAGTGATCATTTCAATTTGACTAGAGAAGTTTAAATCAGACATAAATTTGATAAAATATAGTTAATAAATAAGCCATAAAGCTATATAAATATTAGCTTTATGGCTGAATTATTACAAGAAATTTATCAAATTATTTGAGTTGGATTTCGGACAAACCCATAAGAGAAATAGAAAGAGAGGTGCAAAATAACAACCTCTTAAATCTTTCATATTTATCTATTTTACTGGATTCTAAGTTAAATCCTCCGCTTTTATGATCATAGAAGGTTTTTTCTATAGAAAATCTATCTTCATATATAATTTGAGCTCTTCTAGTTGTTATCTCCTTAAGGGAAGTGCATATATACCATTTATTATCTGGATCTTCCTCTTTTGATATTATAAATATGGTTTCTTTTCTACCCCAAGAATTAATGAATAAATCTTTAAATTTTTTACATCCATTTTTATTAGTCTGCAGATTTTCTAACTTATCTATTTTTGAGTATTTTTCATCGGTCAATTTAGTCAATAAATTGCCTTTAGTCCTTATTAAATAATCAAATCCATTATCTAAACAAAGTTTTGTAAATCTTTGATTTCCAAACCCTCTATCAGCCACGATTAAATAAGAATATTTATCAGATAAAACATGTCTTAAACCCTTTATAAAAGCTAACTCCATCTTGATTTGACTATTCTGATTTTTTCTCTTTGGATATCTTCTAATTGTAAAATAAATTGGCACAGATCTGCCAAAAAAAGGAATAGCTGCATATAATATTAGAAAATTATCTTTAGCAGATGTAAAGTCAATATTTATCTGAATTAACTTGTCTTTCCTTATATATTTTTGTTCAGACAATAACTTAAATATTAACTTCAAATAACATCTCCATAATGAATCATCTACAGAAAAACTCTTACACGCAAAAAATCTGTAAACTCTGTTCT
>JABHBC010000096.1 GCA_018674025.1 Flavobacteriaceae bacterium | reverse complement strand
ATTGGCAAAAACTGCTCATTTACAACAAGTTGTGTGGCAGCATTTTTAAACTTATTATATACAATGTCAATTTTATCAAAATCTTCATTAACAAACATTTGCATAAGTGATTCTGCTATTAAAGACACACTTTCCATGTTTAGGTTGTCAAAAATATCAATGTGATTTGATTCCACATTAAAGCTTTTTTGAAGAAAATCATTTCCTTTTTTACCAATAGCAACAAATGATACATCCGAATCATTGTAAATAGAATTTGCGAGCTCTGTAGATTTTTTGAAAATATTAGAATTAAATCCACCACACAGTCCTCTATTTGATGTAATAGAAACTATTAGAACCTTTTTTACATCACGCTTTTGAGCATATTTGTTGTCACTGTCAATTGAAGAACTTAAACTTTGTAGAATTTCTGTTAATTTATTTGAATATGGTCTCATTGCTGTAATAGCGTCTTGAGCCTTTTTTAACTTTGCAGCAGAAACCATTTTCATGGCACTTGTGATCTGCATAGTAGAAGATACTGATGAAATTCTATTTCTTATTTCCTTTAAATTAGCCATTGTTACAGATTAATATTTATCAGATAAATCTTTACAAACTGACTCTAAAGTGTTTACCACTTCATCAGTTAGCTTTCCTTGTTTTAAGCTATCTAATACTCCTACATGCTTAGTTCTAAGAATTGTTAAATATTCGTTTTCAAATTCTTTTATTTTTTCAACGGGAACATTTCTGAGTAAATTTTTAGACCCTGCATAAATTATTGCAACCTGATCTTCAACTGTAAATGGATCATTTTGAGCTTGTTTTAATATCTCAACATTTCTCTTACCTTTTTCAATAACATTTAATGTAGCGGCATCTAAATCTGATCCAAACTTTGCAAAAGCTTCAAGCTCTCTAAATTGTGCTTGATCTAATTTTAGAGTACCTGCAACTTTTTTCATTGACTTTATTTGAGCCGAACCACCAACTCTTGATACTGATATTCCCACATTAATTGCAGGTCTAACACCTGAGTTAAATAAATCTGATTCTAAAAATATTTGACCGTCAGTAATTGATATAACATTTGTCGGAATATAAGCTGACACGTCTCCCGCTTGAGTTTCAATAATCGGCAAAGCTGTCAATGAACCCCCTCCTTTAACTAGAGGAACTAATGAAGCGGGTAAATCATTCATCTCTTTTGCAATATTGTCATCTGCAATTACCTTTGCAGATCTTTCCAATAGTCTTGAGTGAAGATAAAATACATCACCTGGGTAGGCCTCACGTCCTGGAGGTCTTCTAAGTAATAATGAAACCTCACGATAGGCAACTGCTTGCTTAGATAAATCATCATATACAATTAAAGCTGGTCTTCCGGTATCTCTAAAGTATTCTCCAATTGAAGCCCCTGTGAAAGGAGCATATACTTGCATTGCTGCAGGATCAGATGCGTTTGCAGCAACAATTGTTGTATAAGCTAAGGCTCCTTTATCTTCTAAAACTTTTGCTATTGCAGCAACTGTAGACGCTTTTTGACCGATAGCAACATAAATACAATATACAGGCTCACCTGCATCGTAAAATTCCTTTTGATTTAATATGGTATCAATACAAACCGTTGTTTTTCCTGTTTGTCTGTCACCAATTACCAACTCTCTCTGCCCTCTTCCCACTGGTATCATTGCATCAATAGATTTAATCCCAGTTTGTAGTGGATCATTAACAGGTTGGCGATATATAACTCCAGGAGCTTTTCTTTCCAAAGGCATTTCATACAAATCACCTTGAATTGAGCCCTTACCGTCAATAGGTTGTCCAAGAGTGTTAACTACTCTTCCTACAATACCTTCTCCAACATTAATAGAAGCAATTCTTGTAGTTCTTTTTACTGTGTCTCCTTCTTTAATTTCGTTGGAGGCCCCCAATAATACAACTCCTACATTATCTTCCTCAAGGTTCAAAACTATTCCTTCAATACCGTTTGAAAACTCCACAAGTTCTCCATATTGAACATTGGACAGTCCGTACACACGTGCAATTCCATCTCCAATTGTTAGTACTGTTCCTGTTTCATCAAAAGATATATTAGCGTCATGATTTGAAAGCTGTTGTTTTAAAATTGCTGATATTTCAGCTGGATTTACTTCTGCCATTGTAATGTATTTGGTTAATAACCTTTATATAAGTTCTTTTTTTATTTTTTGTAGTTTGTTTGATAGGCTTGCATTATACTCTTTGCCGTCATAGCGCAGTATAAATCCACCTAATATATTTTTATCTATAATATTATTAATTTCAACTTTTTTACTTGAAATTGAATTGATTTTTAACAGTGCAGCTTCCCTTATGTTGTCAGTTATTGGTAAAGCTGTTACAACAATAGCTTTAGTCATATTGTTAGCCTTTTCGTAAAGAGACTTGTAGGCATTACAAACGTCAACTAGTATTGAAAGTCTTTTGTTAGAAATTAACAAACCGATTAAGTTTTTTGAGAGAGCTGAAGTGTTATTGTTCAAAGACAATATAATATCATGTTTAGATTTTGTATTGATAACAGAGTTAGCTAACATTTCAGAAAAAGATTTTTCGTTAGATGACAAGTCAATGTAAAACAGCATGTCTTCATAAACTCTTAAAGACATATCACTTTCGTTTGCTAACGAAAAAATTGCTTTTGCGTATCTTATTGCTGCTCTAGATTCTTTCATTTTAATTATTTAAGGATGCGTCATTTAACATATTTTCGACAACCTTTAGCTGCTTGTTTTTATCCTCTAATTCAGATGATATAACTTTTTCTGCGATCCCAACTGAAAGTTCTACTACAGTTTGTTTTAGCTCGTTCATTGCCGAGTTTTTTTCATTTTGAATCGCTAGTTGTGCTGACTCAATCAGCTTAGACGCTTGTTCTTTAGCTTGGTTTTCTGCATCAGAAATTAATTTTGTCTTAATTTCTCTGGCATCTTTCAACATGTTTTCTCTCTCAATTTTAGCTTCTTTCAAAATCTTTTCATTGTCAGATTTAAGATTTTCCATTTCTTTTTTAGCATTTTCTGCTGCTAAAAGAGCTTCACGGATAGAATCTTCTCTATCATTAACAGAGCCTAGTATAGGTTTCCAGGCGAATTTTTTTAATAAAAAGTATAAGATAGCAAAAGAACAAAAAGTCCAAAACAACAATCCCACGTCGGGTGTAACTAAATCCATAATTTAAGTTTTTTAAAATATTATAATAAATAATAAGTGCAGTGCACAAAGCAGCTGCACTTATTTTATTTACTTAATAAGTGATACAACAACCGCGAATAATGCAACTGCTTCAACAAAGGCTATAAATACAATAGCAGATGTTTGCAATGAAGCTGCTTTTTCAGGTTGACGAGCCATAGCCTCCATAGCTGATCCGCCTATTTTGCCAATTCCAATTCCAGCTCCTACCGCTGCTAATCCAGCTCCAATTGCCGCTAAGGGTCCATAACTTGTAACTGCTACTTCTTGTAATAATACTAAACTCATAGTTTAAAATTTAAAAATTAATTAATGTTCATGTTCTTCCATTGCTGACCCGATATATAAAGCGGATAGCATGGTAAATATATATGCCTGTATGGCTACTACTAAAATTTCTATTAGACTAATAAACACTGTAAATCCTACAGAAAGAGGAGCGATCCAAACTGTTTCAGCTATAAAAATTAAAGATATTAAACTCAATACAATAATATGCCCTGCTGAAATATTAGCAAAAAGCCTAATCATTAATGAGATTGGTTTTATAAATATCCCCAAAAACTCAATTGGGGCTAAAAATAATTTCATTGGAACTGGAAGACCTGGCATCCAAAATATGTGTTTCCAATAGTCTTTAGTTCCCGCTAATGTTGTGATTCCGAAAGTAATCACAGCAAGGACAGCGGTAAATGCTATGTTTCCAGTTAGATTAGCGCTGAAGGGGAAAAAGGGAATAAGGCCCATTAAATTATTAATCCATATAAAGAAAAATAAGGTTAATAAATATGGCATGTATTTTTTATAATTTTTTTCACCAATATTTGGAATTGCAACTTCATCCCTAATAAATAAAATTAATGGTTCTGTAAATTTTGCAATTCCCGACGGAACTCCTTTACTAGATTTTGAATAGTTTTTTGCGGATATACCAAAAATCAAAACTAATAATATCATCGAAAGAAACATTGAAAAAACAAGTTTAGTAATTGAGAAATCTAATGGCTTTAAATTTGTTGGGTAACTGTTTTTGTCTAAACTAAGGAATTGTCCAGAAGAATTAGATTCTGAGCTTGCATAATAAATTTCTTCGTGAAACTTAACAAACGATAACCCTTTTTTAGTAACCACCTCAGTTCCTTCATCATCATGATGAAATTCAGACGAAGAAAAAGTAACTAAACCGTTATAAGTCCAAAGTATTATTGGTAGCGGAATTGACACTCCCTTTCCATTCCAGTCTAAAATATGGAATTCATGAGAGTCTTTAATGTGATGCATAATCATGTCAGTAACATTAAAATCCTTAGAGTCAGTCTCTGATGAGGAAGAAAAACTTACAGAAAATGAAAAAAAGAAAACTAAAAAAAGTAAATTTTTCAAATTAATACTATGGTTTTAAGTGTTACTATAATTATACTCTAAATTCGGTTGCAAATGTACATACATATATTTATATTTCAAATAAAAAAACAACAATGATTTTATCTATCAAATACTTTTTGAAAAGATTTGATTTCAAAAAATAAAAAAATAAAATATATTATAAAAAAAGTTACTATTAATCCTTGTTTATCTCCATCAAAATGAATTATTGGATAAACAAACAAAATTGTTAAAAGCATTTTATTTATTGATGCGATTATAAAAGAAAACAAGAGGTTTAGCTTAGTTTTTGTTAGTAGTTTAATTGTCCAGAAAGTTATAAGAACTAAAACTGTGTTAAATGCATATATTTTCCAAAGAGGGATTATGAAATATATATCAAAAATCATGCTGTTAAAAACAAGATTTATTAAGTATAATGTTGTTGAAAAGATGCCTAACTGAAAATAGAAATTTCTTTTAATATGTATCACTTTTCTTTTTCTTTTGTTTGCTGAATAACATACACCAAAGCAATTGCAATTGAAAAAAGAGAGAGAACTATTGTGAAAACACTATTTTCCACTTCAAAATATAAGTCTAATTTATAACCTATAAAGGATCCAATAGAAATAGTTGTTACCATTTGGAAGGCTATTCCAGAGAAACGAGCTAACCTGTTAAGCTGTTTTTTCTGATTTGGATATGATTTTTTGTTGCTCACCTTTGTTTAGTTCTTTGACCCCGCCTTTCATACTACAATTTGCATTAAAAGTAGCTCCAGGCTCAACTGCCAGTTTAACCACCTCAACCTCACCTTCAACATAAGCAGATGCTTTTAATGTCAATGTGCCACTAAGTTTTAGTTTGCCAGAAAATCCGCCTTCAAAATCTGCATTAACCCCCTCTAAAGTTCCGTTAATTACACCTGTCTTCCCTACAACTACTTTTCCGGAGGTTTTGATTGTTCCGTTAACATTTCCTTCAATTCTAAAGCCTGCTTCACTAATTAAATCACCTACAAAAGAGGTTCCCTGGGTAATCATGTTTTGTTGATTGGACGACGACGACATAGTTTTTTGTTTTTTAGATTCTGTAAACATAAATTTATAAATTTTTATTTAGATACACACTCAAATTTTTATGCATTTGTAAAGTTTGATAATTCTCTGAAGAAATAACAAAAGAAGATTTATTGAAAAAAGCATTGTTTCTTTCTAAGATAATACTTAACCCTTTTGCTCCATCATAACTTTTAAGCCCGTGTAACACAACAAATGTACTATTATTATCATAAATATCTGTAGATGAGTTTAATTGAATATTATTTAAGTCACTGATTGCCAAATTCAAACTCTTTTTAAACTCTTCAATTTTTTTATAATTATCTTTTGGGAAATAATAAATTAATTTAAAGTTGTCTCCATTTTCAACTTGTTTAAAATTTGTATTTTCAACTAACGGGATAACTTCTTCTAATAAAACCTCTGCCTCATCGCCTTCAATTGAGTTCGGATAATTTTTAACTATAAATTCTAAAGCTGTTTTATAATTTTCAAAGCCTTCAATTCTTGCTATAGCGGCAGCTTTCAGTAATTGCATTTTTGGAGCTAATGGGTGAGTTTCAAATGAAGAAATAAGCTTTTCTAAACCTAAAATTGTTTTTGAGTAATCTTGATTTTGAAAATCGTCAAATAATTTAGCATAAAGCTCATTTACATTGTCAACATTAGAAGAGATATTTGATTCAGGATTGTTTAATATCTCTGCATATTTTGATTCTGGAAAATTTAATATAATATCAGATTTTATAATCTCTGCTTCATCTAATAAACCTAAAATTATACAATTTTTATAGTTTAAATATTTTGCTGATAATACAAACTCAGGTTTATTTCTGTCGAATTCAATATTTTGTATTTTACTATTTGATAGTTCATATTCTAAAAATTTGGCACTATAAATAGACGCTAATTGAAAGTATGAGTAATCTAATTGTTTGTATATACTGTCAATAGAAGTTGAAGAGCTAGGAATCGATTTTAAATACCCTCCCAAGTCTAGGTTATCACTAATTTTTAAATTTTCTTTTCCGATCACTATCAATGACTTGGGTTTGGATTGGTTTTCTCCATTTCTCCAATTATCCGTAAGCTTTATGTCTCCCCATAATTTATTAAACTCATTTTTTCCATAAGCTAAAGTAGTGGGATTATAAAAATAAAATATAGCGTTTTCGGCTAAAAAATTGTTGTTTTTAGAAGAACCTAAGTTGGTTTCGTTTTTAATGTTAATAATATTTTTTTCTTTATCGAGCTTCTTTTTTTGTTTTTCAATGTAATTCTTAAAGTATGCCGTCCTTTCTTCATCTGACATTTTAACTAAACTTAAAATACTATCATTAGTTTTAACAGACAATTCATAATATATAACATCTTCCAAACTTTCTCTTCTTTTTGAGATTTTCCTAAACAGTTTTTTATCATTTTTAATTTGGGTAAGCGTACTGTCATAATATGCGGCAGATTTTAAATATTTGTTATTATCAAAAAAATAATCAGCAAGTATGTTGTAATTTTTAAGACCAACTAAATCGTCTTTCCCGGGGTTTCTTAAAGATTTATTATAGTAGCTAATAGCTAAACTATCGTTGTTTATCTCAAAATTCAAGTTAGCTATTTGATGATATATAATATTTAAATAAGCTTTGTTTTCAATGTCTTTTTCTAATTCAATTAGCTCAGATATGCCTAGGTTTTTGTCGGTGTAATTTTTTGACTTTTCAACAAACGAATAAATGTAGTATTCTCTTGGAATCTTTCTGTAAAGCTTAATAACTCTGTCATAAACCATATTTGAACTGTCTAACTTATTGAGTTTTTTGTATAGTTGCCCTAGGATAAATAGATATCTTGATTTCTTGTTTAAGTCTTGTGTAGTTTTAGAAGCAATTTCAAGATGTATTATTGCAGAATCAATTATTTTAGAATTTAAATACGCCTGAGTAAGAACAACATTTAAATCTATTATCTCATCCTTAGATAACTTTCCTCTACTTTCAATTTCTTTTAAGTTTTCAATAGCTAGCTCATTATAGTTTTGTTGAGCATTAATCTTTTCTCTCCAAATTTTTGCTTTATTTACCAGCTCACTTGTAGGGTATTTAAACAAAATATAGTTAAAAGCTTCTAATGAAGGAATAAATCTTTGATCATAATATCTAGATTGACCTAAAAGAAAGTATGCCTCATCCATTTGTGGGTTTTTTTCTTTTCCTGAAATATTCATGGCGTGTTTTTGAATAGCCAAAACTGCTTTCTCTTCAGACTGAGCAAATAAGCTGGCGCTTTGCTCTTCTTTAATTTTTAACTTAGTTTGCCCTTCTTTAACCTGTGTTTTTTCAGTTGGAAGTATCTCCCAAAAATTATCAAAAACATTCTCATTAATTTCAAGTTTTCCTTGATTTAATAAGTTGTTTCCATTATATAGATAATTATATTTTTTGGTCATCGAATGAAACCCTCTATTTAAGAACTTATCTTT
>JABHBC010000095.1 GCA_018674025.1 Flavobacteriaceae bacterium | reverse complement strand
AGGTTAATACAAAATCTTAATATCATTTTGTAAAAGTCATCATCAAATAGTGGTATGTCTAAAAATTCCATTTTATTAATTATTTAATTTATTTATTTTTAAGTTTATTTCTTTAAATCTATTCGATTTTATATTGTCTAAAGTATTAGATATTCCAATACAATATTTACTAAAGTTTGTTGGTAAAATACTCATTGACTTGAGAACTCTATTTATAGTTGTGTTTAGTCTTTTTCCTTCTTGCTTAACTTCAATAACTACAAGTTTTTCAAACTTTTTTTCTTTAGCACCAAAACTAAAAGATAAATCCACGTCAATAGTTAATCGTTCAGCTTCACTTTTATTAACAAAAGTCATTCTACTAAAATTATTATATAAGGATGGCTCGAATAATAAATTATTAATGTTACTATTTGTAATAAAATCTTTAGAATCTAAGGATAAGTCTGTTTCAAAATCTTTAATTTGTTTTCTGATTTTATTGGTTACTCCTAGATTATTTTTTTTCTTAATTTCTAAAAAACATATATCTGAAACCAAGTATTTTCTCATTCTAATCTTATATCTATTTAGTTTTCCATTGTGATGATCATTAAAACACTTTTTATTTAGAGAATCAAAATATAAGGTGGAATATTTCATTAACCTCTCTTGATCAATTTGAAGAATTTTATAATCTTCATAAAGTTTAGATAAAACCTCTAATAATTGAGATTCTTTTAAAATAAATTTGGTGTCAACTCTCTTCATAAGAGAAACACTATTCATTTCTGCTAATGTAGTTTTATCAAATTTTAAAAGATTAAATCTATCCATAAATTTTGATTAAGCTTTCTTGTTTAAGAGTGGGTTAACCAATGAAAACCACAGCCAAGGAACAAGTGCTAATAAAATAGATGTTGGGTAGCCATAGGGAAGTTGAGGGCTTTCTCTTTTGTTTTCTAAAATTTGATATTTTTTTGATGCTTTATAATGATGATCACTATGTCTTGTCAACTCGTAAAGAACAATTCTGCCTATGAAATGATTTGAATTCCAAGAATGATGAGATTGAACTCGTTCATATCTTCCAGAAGGAAGTTTATTTCTTAATAAGCCGTAGTGTTCAATGTAGTTTATAGTTTCTAAAAATAAAAAAGATAATATCCCTATAATTACGGCTAGAAATAAACCATAAAGTCCAAAGAAAGAATAAACAACAAATAGGTAAGCAAGCTCAAAAATAGTATAGTAAAGCATATCATTTTTGAAGGAAAAAAATCTTGAATTTTTAATTTTTAATAATTGTAATTGAAGTCTCCAGGCGCTTATATATTGGCCAATTACAGATGTAAACCAAAAGCTGTAAACAGTTTGATTAAATTTTGCAGTTGCTGGATCCTTTGGAGTTGCTACATTGTTATGATGACCAAAGTTATGCTCAATATAAAAGTGCATGTACAAACATGGTAGATATAACAATTTTGATAGACATCTTTCAATAAAAGATTTTCTATGACCCAGCTCGTGTCCGACATTAATTGCATTAGTTGCAAGTAAAATTCCTAAAGACAAGACCATTCCAACTGTTTCAAAAAGATCCAATTCTAATTGATTTAGATTAAAGAGACCCAAGATTAATAAGCCAAAAACAAATGGAATATTTAGATATAGTAGAATATCAAAGAAAGTATTGGAAAGTTTGTTTTGAACTTCAGATTTTGTGTACTCCTCTTTTGAATCAACATCTTTGAAAATCAATTCTAAAGTAGGGATGAAAATAAATGCATATATAGGGGTAGCATAAGTAAAAAAGCCTTCAGATGTAATTGAAACTAGTGTAGCTACTGGAATTGTGTAAGCAAATAAATATTTTAAATCATTAGTAATCATAAATGTTATTTATAACATATTTATCTTCTAAAGGTATAAAATTATTATTTATGATTTTAGTAGTAATTTTTATGCTAATGAACTTATAAAAATCACTATAATTTGTACTTAACCGACAATATAAAATTTCGCCCTAAATCATGAGTGTAAAGTCTAAGCCTATTTAAATAGTTTTTATACGTAGTGTTTAACAAGTTATTAATTTTAAAACCTAGATTTATAGATTTATTTTTATCTGTTAGAATGTCAATTCTAGAGTTAAAATTAAGCAAGTGATAAGCCTTTGGTGGGGTGCTTAAATCTATATATTCATAAGTCTCTGTGGTTGGTATATATACTTCAAAATTGTTGTCTGGATATTTATTTTGCTTGAAAGTATATTCACTTTGCAAAGAAATAGTTAGATTATTTAAATCTAAATTAGAATATACTATCTGATTTTTAATATTAGCGGGTGGCATATCAATTAGAGGGGTATCAAATTTTGTGTCTGTACCTTTAATAATGGAAGATTGATGAATAAGATTAATATATTTATTTAAGCTGTAATCAACATTTAAGTCAAAGCCAAATAATTTTGCATCAGTTTGTCTATATTCCCAGAGTGAAAAACTACCACGAATTGTCTGCATGATTTCAACAGGTTCAATCACAATAAAATCATTAATAGTATTAAGGAAAGAATTAAATATTAAACTAAATTTTTCATTACTTTTTTGATATGTAAAACCAAAATTATGTCCAACTTCTGATTTAAATCTAAGATCACCTAACTCAATTCTAGCAGAGGCATGATGAAGACCTTCGCTAAATAATTCTGATGGATTTGGACTTCTTGATGACATAGAGTAATTAAAAAATATCGTGTTATTATTATCAAATAAAAATTTTGATCCAAGGGTTGTAGATGTATTATTAAATTCTAATTTGGGGTTTGTTAAAATTTGATTTGGAAATACTTCGACAACAATATCACTAAATTCCTCACCATAATCTCTTGATTCCCAAAAAGATGTTTTATAATATTTGTAAACATCCATGTAAGTATAATCATAACGAAGACCGCCCTCTAAAATCCATTCTGGATTTAACTCATAATCAAATATTGAATATATCCCTAAATCATATTTTTCATAGTCGGGAATAAGTCTTCTAACTCCAGTTTCTGGGTCAGGAAAGTTTTTTTGATATTTTCCTACTAATCCAATATTTAGATTTAAATTATTTGAAAATCTTGAGTCAAAATCTAAACTAAGAGAATGTGTCGTTAGTTCAAGGTCAATTGACGGAGTATCTCGGTCGTCTCCTCTTCGAATATCAAACTCTTGTCTTTTATTTGATTGAAAGTCATATTGAAAATTGAATTTTCCTATATCTATAGTTTTGAAAAAATTGAATTTTGCTAAATTGTGTTTTATTTTTTGTTTTGGTGCGTCAATATTATAAGTAAAATCTTCAATAATTAGAGGTATTCCATTAGTAATTCCTCTAAATATATCTTGGGCTGAGACTAAATGTGATGCTCTTAATATTCCTGTTTCATTATTAAAAAAAGAGTAGTAAACTTCAAAGCCATAGTCAACTCTGTTTAATCCAGACTTAAGAGAGAAATTTCTTTCTGAGAGTCCCGTATTACTCATTATATAGTTAGATGTGTTGTAGTCACCAAAACGCTTGAAAGTCCCTTGAAATCTTGTATACCAGCCTTGAGAATTAGTCTTAGTAATATCAGTAGTTATCGTACCTCCTTTTCCATTAGTTGATGCAGAGGAATATAGTTTTCCATATAGACTATCAACTAATTTAGTCTTAAGTGTTTCGGAAATAATAACTCCGCCGAGAGCACTCCCTCCGTACTTCAAAGCACCCGCTCCTTTAATAAGAGATATTTTTTCAATCGAATTGATATCAATACTTGGAGCATGATCAATTCCCCACTCATGGTCTTCCATTTTGACATTATTATTGATAAGTAAAACCCTACTACTATGCAGACCATTTATTTGAGGTTTAGCTATTGAACTTCCTGTGCTAATAGTAGAAACACCTGGAATAGTTTTTAATACATCTGCAATTGAATTGTTAGAGTAATCCTCTAGTGTCTGTTTTGAAACTTTATTTTCAAATACAGATTTTGATTTACTTTTAAAATTGCTTTTAACAATAATTTCATCTAATTCATTAAGATGATGCTCCATCCTAATTGTTTTAATCGTATTGTT
>JABHBC010000094.1 GCA_018674025.1 Flavobacteriaceae bacterium | reverse complement strand
ACCTAACTGATTTGTAACCTGTTTTACATCAGAACCATCAATATTACAAGTATACAATTCTAAATCTCCAGATCTAATTGATGTAAACACTATTTTATCTCCAGTTGGCGAAACAGTAGCCTCAGCATCATAACCATCATAATTGGTAAGTTGCTTTACAATATTGCCGTCTAAGTCTGCAATAAAAATATCATACGAATCATATATTGGCCAAACATATTTTCCGTCTACTCTTCGATCTGGCACATGAGGACATTTAGCATCTTCAAGGTGAGTTGAGGCATATATTATTGTAGAATCACCAGGCATAAAATATGAACAAGTTGTCCTTCCAAGACCTAAGCTAACCATTTGGGGAGTTAAACTATCAAGACTATAATTATTTGTATCGATAATATAAATTTGATCACAACTTTGACCCCACTTTTCATTAGTTGCTTGAAAAATTAATTTAGAATCATCAAAACTCCAATACGCTTCAGCATTTTCTCCTCCAAAAGTTAGTTGTTTCATATTTTTAAAATGCTTTTCCTGCTCGTAAATTAAGGATTCACTACTGTTATTTTTAGTTTCTTTTTCACTGATATTACAAGAAAATAATACTAAAAGAATAATTAAGTTAAAAGAATATTGTTTCATATTTTTGGAAAAATTTTGACAAAAGTAATTTTTTTAATTATGAAAAAAACAATATTCTATATTTTATTTCTAAGTATCTCTTCATGCAATATTGATACTGATAAAGACTTAATAGTTAATAAAATGATTGATGAAGTAACGTATTTATCCTCTGACTTATTAGAAGGTAGAGCAACTGGATCTGATGGTGAAAAATTGGCTGCAGATTTTATACAATCAAAATTCAAAGAATATGGTTTATTAGAAAAAGGAACTAATGGATATCTTCAAAGCTTTGAAGCTATGATTAAAGAAAATCCACATACAAATAAAATTAAAGAAGAAATTACTGGAACCAATGTTGTTGGTTATATTGATAATAATCAAGAAGAAACTATAATCATTGGTGCTCATTATGATCATTTAGGATATGGAGATTTTGGTTCCTTACACACAGGTGAAAGAGCGATTCACAATGGTGCAGATGATAATTCTAGTGGAGTAAGTATTTTATTAAACTTAGCATATTCTCTTAAAAAAAATCTAGAGTATAATTATCTTTTTATTGCGTTTTCAGGAGAAGAACATGGTCTTTATGGTTCTTCATATTACGCAAAAAATCCTACAATTGATTTAAGTAGTTCAAGGTTTATGTTAAATTTTGATATGGTTGGTAGACTTAATGAAGATAAAACTTTAGCTATAAATGGAATTGGGACGAGTAATAGATGGGATGAACTAATAAAAAAGTCAAATACAATAAATTTTAAACTCACAACTACAGCATCTGGAGTGGGGCCTTCAGACCATACATCATTTTATTTACAGGATGTTCCAGTATTACATTTCTTTACAGGACAGCATGAAGATTATCACAGACCATCTGATGATGTAGAAAAAATAAATTTTGAAGGGATGTATAGTATATTTAAATATGCTGAAACAATAATTCAAAACTCTACTGATATTGAGGATTTTGATTTTGTTGAAACAAAAAGTGAATCAACTACAAGTCCAAATTTTAAAGTTACTCTAGGAGTAATGCCTGATTACTTATACTCTGGAGAAGGAATGAGAATTGATGGAATATCTAAGGGAAGAACAGCTGAAAAATACGGAATTCAAAAAGGAGATATCGTAATTAAAATTGGAGAAATTGAAGTTCCAGACATGATGGGCTATATGACTGGACTAAGTAAACATGAAAAAGGAGATTCAACTATAGTAATTGTAAATAGAGGTAATAAAAAAATTGAATTCCCTGTTGTATTTCAATAGGTCTACAAATTCCTATTCATTATATCCGTTTGAATATTTATAGATTCTTGGTGAATTGCTCGCAATAGTAAAATCAAAAACTCATTACTTAAACCGCCTTTTTTTCCGTTTAAAACTCTATCTTTTAAAATATATTCCCATCTTTCAGGTTGTAAAATTGTAATACCATTATCTTTCTTTTTCAATCCTATCTTCTGTGCTATAGTCATTCTTTTAATAAGAATTTCAATTAAATCTAAATCAAGAGAATCAATTTCAGAGCGTAAACCTTTTAAAGATACCGCAACATCATCATCAGAGATATTGTTCTCTCTTAATATCAGATTAGACAAAAGTTTTTTTAATTCATTAGTCGGTAATTGCTGCTCTTTATCACTAAGAGCTTCACTTGGATTAATATGAGATTCTATCATTAGCCCATCAAAGTTTAGGTCAAGTGCTGTTTGTGAGATTTCTTGAACAAGTGATCTATGTCCTGCAATATGACTTGGGTCACATATAAGAGGAATACTTGGCATTATTCTTTTTAACTCTACAGGGATTTGCCATTGAGGAATATT
>JABHBC010000093.1 GCA_018674025.1 Flavobacteriaceae bacterium | reverse complement strand
CTTTACATCCTTTTGTTTTACAAAGATAGATTTGTCATTTCTTAAAACAGAAGATATATTGCAAAGTTCTTTTTGGACAATTTCTCTTGCTTTCACGGTTGTTTTTTTACCCAAAGAAATAAAATCATTGAGGTAATTAGAGACAAATACATTTGAGTTAATGTTCAATTCATCAAAAATCCCTAATTTATTGATAGACTCTAAGTCTAAAATCAGATCTCCAATAGCTACACCAATTCTTTTGTTTTTATTTCCTATTGAGTAAACTCCAAAAGGTAAGTTATGTATACTAAAATCAGAGTTTTTGTCAATTTTAATCCAGGTTTGCATAAATCATTGTTTTTTAATTAAATCTAACCCATCACAAATTAGTTGCTCAAGATCCTTGTTTTCTTTTAGCTTGGAAAGTTGCAGATGAATTTTCTCTGCTAAATCTATTTTTTTTCTATAGGTTAGTTCGAACAACTCTAGTAAAATTAGCCATTCCTTAGGATATTTTGTTTGTACCTCAACAAATATTTGTGACATAATCTCTTCATCCAATGATTTATTAGCTCTTAGAGCTCTTACTTTTTCGTAAAGGACATGTAAATATTCTTCAGATTTAGAATAAACTATCTTAGCGGTCTTTTTGTCTGAAATTGAGTAAACGTCATCAAAGGAGTCTGGAGATGCTGGCCCAGCAAAAGCTGATTTTATACTTTCACCTACAACCATATCATAAATACCTAAGCTCGGCTTAAATAACACTTGATTTAAGAAAGTAACTGTACAATCTTTAAAAGAAATTAAAATTATTTTACCCTGTAAATCTCTTTTGCCAGTGATAATTTCACCTTTTACTTTCACGCCACTTTCAAAGTTAAGCGTTGTCTTTTTTCCTTCAATTATTCCATATTCCTTTAAATCTTTTGGAGACATATCCTCAATAGACATGCTTATGCCTTCTAGTTTTCCAATTGGGCTACCAAAACCATTAGGGTGAGCCTCTTTCCCATGACCAATTAGCTCTATTCCATTTATCGAAACAGCTGTTTCACCTGTTGTGTTAAAATATACAGGCTGATTGTTTTTTTGAATCAGATCGCTAAATTGACCTGAAACTTGAATTCCAGTATTTAATTCAATTGACCCCATTTTTTTTGAATCAATCAATTTTCTAACACCTTTGATTCCTCCAGTTCTAACAGCCATTGTATTTGCAAATTCTTCCAAAACAAAGCTGAGTTTTGAAAAATCAGGAATTACAAACAGTTGTGGTTGGGTCTTTGTGATATCAAAATTTACATTTGCCGCATCTATTGAGTAGGGAATTTTTTTTACACTTTTTTCAAGACAAGCTTGACTCTCTTCAATAGATGAAAGCAGTCCAGCGCCATATATTTTAGGGTTATTAGTATCTCCTATTAAACCGTATTCAACTGTCCACCAGTGAAGATTTCTAATTTTTGCCATCTCTGAAAGTTCTGACATTTCATTTTGTAATCGGGCAACATTTTTATTGGCACTATCAATGTCTTCTTTACTTGAATTGGGGTTTTCTTTTAAAATAGATAAAAGCCTAACAGCTTCATACATTTCTTCATCTTTTGGAGAAGAAATTGCTTTGCTGCCAATTTCACCTAATCTTCTTAAATATTCAGAATATTCTTGATTAGCAATAATTGGAGCATGTCCAGCCGCTTCGTGAATTATGTCCGGAGCTGGCGTGTACTTTATGTGATCTATTGTTCTTATTTCAGATGAAATAACTAAAACGTTATATGATTGAAACTCCATAAATGCATTTGGAGGAATAAACCCATCTACAGCAACAGCAGCCCACCCAATCTCTTTGAGAATTCTATTCATTCCTTCCATTTCAGGAATTCGGTCGGCGTCGATACCTGTTTTGCTTAGACCTTCAATATAACAGTCGTGCGCAATTCTTTTTAAGGAATTGACATTTAACCTCATAACATATCTCCAAACTGCTTGATTTTGAGCAGTATACTCCTCATAAGGTTGTTTGACAATAAACTTATGTAAATACTTTGGTAGTTTTTTTGTTACGCTATTGAGTTCCAAATATATTTTGTTAATAGTAAGTTACAAGGTTCCTCTATTTTTTTGTTCTCTTTCAATTGCTGAAAAAAGAGCTTTAAAATTACCTTTACCAAATGACTGAGCTCCTTTTCTTTGAATAATCTCAAAGAACATAGTTGGTCTGTCTAAAATTGGCTTAGTAAAAATTTGTAATAAATACCCTTCTTCATCTCTGTCAATAAGAATTCCATGTTCTTTTAAGGTATTTAAATCTTCATCTATTTTTCCTACTCTTTCCAACAAGTCATCATAATATGTTTCAGGCACATATAAAAACTCGACTCCTCTTTCTTTCATTTCTTTAACAGTTTCAGCAATATTATCTGTAGCTAGTGCAAGATGCTGTACTCCAGGACCATTATAAAAGTCTAAATACTCTTCAATTTGAGACTTTTTAAGCCCATCTGCTGGTTCGTTTATTGGAAACTTTATTCTACCGTTGCCATTACTCATTACTTTACTCATAAGTGCTGTATATTCTGTAGATATATCCTTGTCATCAAATGATATTATCTGAGCAAACCCCATAACCTCTTGATAAAACTTACACCAAATATTCATTTCATCCCAATCAACATTTCCAACTACATGATCAATATATTTCAATCCTATGTTTTTTGGGTTGTAATGTGAATCCCATTTTCTGTATCCTGGTAAAAATACACCAGAGTAATTTTTTCTTTCTATAAAAAGATGAACAGTTTCTCCGTAAGTGTAAATCCCGGACTTGATAATAGTTCCATTTTTGTCCTCTTCCTTTGTAGGTTGTAGATAAGGCTTTGCGCCTCTTTTAACAGTTTCGTTAAAGGCTATGGTGGCATCTTCAACGTGTAATGCTATAATTTTCACAGCATCTCCATGATTGTCTACGTGTTTACTTATATCTCCACCTTTTATCATTGAAGTAGTTAAAACAATTCTTATTTTACCTTGTTTTAGCACATATGAAGCTATGTCTTTTCTTCCGGTTTCAAGCCCTGCGTAGGCCTCGGACTGAAAGCCAAAAGCTGTTTTGTAGTAATGTGCGCTTTGTTTTGCGTTACCAACATAAAGCTCAATATAATCCGTTCCCATAATTGGAAGGAAATCCTGAGCATCATCAAATATTTTTTTTATTTCAAAATTAAAATTTTGTAATTCATCTATGCTTTTAGCTGATTCCATTTATTTGTGTTTTATTTTTTGTTTAACCATGAAGTGTGATATTGCCCCTCTGTTAGATTGACAGCTTCTTCAGTTACCATTAACGGACTAAACGTATCAACCATTACAGCAAGCTCAAAAGTTTCTTTTTTACCAATACTTTTTTCCATTGCTCCTGGGTGGGGTCCGTGAGGAATGCCGGCTGGGTGCAAGGTAATACTGCCTTTATTTATGTCGTTTCTGCTCATAAAATCTCCATCTACATAATAGATTACTTCATCCGAGTCAATATTGCTATGATTGTAGGGGGCCGGAACAGAATTTGGGTGGTAATCATAAAGCCTTGGAACAAAAGAACAGATAACAAATTTATTAGTTTCAAATGTTTGATGAACTGGGGGTGGTTGATGAATTTTCCCAGTTATTGGTTCAAAATCATGTATAGAAAACTTGTATGGGAAATTATATCCATCCCAGCCTACAACACTAAATGGGTGGGCAGCATAAATATATTCATGAATCATATTTTGTTTTTTAACCTTAATTAAAAAATCTCCATTTTCATTATGTGTTTCGAGCTCAAAGGG
>JABHBC010000092.1 GCA_018674025.1 Flavobacteriaceae bacterium | reverse complement strand
TTTACTATACATGTATTTATTTGATTTTGCTTAAATCGGGGGTTTATAGAGTTAACTTAGTTGTTATTTAAGGCTATATTTATCAAAAGGGCCTCAAAACTTTCGCAAATGCACCTTTCAAAGTTATCTGCCCATTTTCCATGAACAATCATATGGATTCGATTTTCTGTTCCTGTATGCAATACACAATGCTGTCTTCCAATATCAATAGCACGAGCTTCGCCTGGTACCCATGGAATAAGTCCTGCTTCTTCCTGTGCAAATTGCACTCCGTCTGGATTACTTAAAGATATATTAAATGCTGCCATTCTTCTTTCATCAAAATCACTATGTGGTTGAATAAAACCGCCAGGTTCTAATAACATAAATCTAACTCTTTGAAATTCTTTTATTGGAAAAGAATTCGTTAGCCATTCTACTGTTACTGGACAATCTTTTGCAATTTCTGTCCAATCATAGGGTGCTATATTATCTTCAGTATCAATGCCTTCTTCTACATAATAATTTGCAGGTTGTGTTCTTTCAGCTGATTGTCCATGTACTGCAATACTGCTCCATCCTGGATTCCAACCGCCTCTATGTTTAACAAACCTATCAAGAAACTGTTCAGCTTCAGCAGTCATTTCTTTATAAGGTACTGGTATATTTAAGAGTAAACTAGGACAATTGCTTTTTTGTATAATCCATTTTGCATATTCATTTTCAATATGTTTATCAGTTTTCCAATTGTCATATTCATTGCCAGGTATTTTTAAATCCTGATAGTGTTCTTTTTGTTCACACTCAGTAATAAATCTTTTTACCTGTGTTAAATTACTAAAGTATTCTTTATCTTTTTTTATTTGTTCCATTTTAATAACCTCATTACACTGTCTTTTGGAATATTATAAAAATCATATGGATTCCAATTATCTATCCAACTTATGATTGGATCATCAGTGCCAGGTCCTCTTGCGGCATATAACAATATATTATTATTATTAGATCGTTTCTTTAGTTTAATTAATAAATCATTAAACAACTGCCATCTTTGTTGTAGACTGTAATAGAAGGCTGTAGGAGCGTAATGAAATATATTAGTTAAATGCAAGTAAGTAATCTCATCGCTTGTTATCAGATTTACTAACTCCTGTTGTTTATGCTCATTTAGGATATCAACTTTATAATCGTCAATCTCAATACGGCTAAGTTCATTTTTAATCCAATCACTAAATCCTATTTTATTTAATTTTTCTATAACTTGTTCAACATCAGTGAGTTGAGCATGGCCTCTGAATTCTGTATTTATATTTTGTTTTATCAACTTTTTAGCAAATTTAGTATATTCTTTACCAGACCACTGCAATATTATTCTACGTGTAATCCTAAGAGCTGTTGCAGAGCAGTCGTATATAGTGATACGGTCTCCTGCTTTTAACCCAAGTTTAAATGCAAAAAAAAGTGTACTAAGTCCAGCAGCTGGAGTAATTACGTGCTGAAATTTTTCATTCCAATTTTTATCTGTGACCATTTTTCTATGAGTAAATTGATGTTCTAAGCGTCTATCACTTGGTAATGTTTCTGTATTAGCAATAAAAAATACTTCGTTTCCAGTAGCCTCTGCTAACGTGTCGGCTCTATGTCTAGGTCCATCTTCTTTTACTTCTTCGTACGTATAGTGTTTTGATACTCTACACTCATGTGACCATGATAATATCTTTTCACCTGATTCTATTAATGATTTTACTATATTCCAACCTTCACGTTTTCCTGAATATGTTTTTAATTGGTTACTTGGTGCTATCCAATGTGGAGTATATTGATCATGATGGTTTTCTTCACTACGGATTGGTTCTATAGTTTCAAATGGTGAATTTTGTTTTTGCTCGCCCCATTCAGGAAATCCAGCGTCAGCCCACCAATTAAGATCTATAAAAAATGCTTGTGGATGAACCCTATAATAACTTTCATTATTATCTAATATGTGTCCAATAAATTTAGTATCTTTATTTTCTGTATAGAATTTTCTAAATTCATTATAAAAGTTATCACCTTTGAGAATAGAACCTTGTTTAAAAACAATCATTTGTGCAAACCCGCTATCGTATGCTTGTTTTAATAAGTCGTCTATTGTTTCACCTGCGAACTGATTTGGCACAAACAACCCCATTTCAACTGTCCAATAGTCAGTTAAATTTTTTGTATAACCTTTTGCAAAGTCATCTTTAATGTTGTTATTATATAACCAACCTATTGTTAATTCTTTTGATTTATTTTTTTTATTCCACCATGTTTCATTAAACATACGTTATTCCTTATATCAATTATTTAATATATTTATGTTAAACGATTGTGATGTTTTATGCTAGCTTTTCTATAGTATGCTGTTTAAGTTCTTCAAGGGTAGATGAATTTAGAAGTTCTACATCAAACTCCCAACCTGCCCAACTCCATTCACTTTTATGTACATCTGAATATTTACCAGCCATACCATCTACGAGGTGTGTTCGTTTACCTGATGCCTGTGCTATGTTTGT
>JABHBC010000010.1 GCA_018674025.1 Flavobacteriaceae bacterium | reverse complement strand
GGTATTAAAAGTTCAAAATTCTGCATAATTATATTTTTTATTAATGTAACGCAAACGTAACATTTATTTTTATGATACGCAAACGTTACATTTAATAATTTTGTAAATTTTTAAGAATCAGTAATTCTATCTGATTTAGAGTATCGTTAAAATCTCTTGGTGTAAAACTTAATTTTAACTTTTCATAATAAGAGTCATTATGTGATGAGTGTCGATTAAGTCTTTTGGAGTAAAACTTATGTTCGATATTTCGAATGAGTTATCTACTAAAACAATAAAACGGTTATACTTTTATAAAGTGTAACCGTTTTTATTTTTGATATGACAAAATATTGAGGTTAGAATTTGTTAAAATAAAATTATTTAAATGAGATATTCTAATTAAAAATCATTTTTTTTTGTCAAATTAGCAATTATTTTCATTACTGAGTTTGCAGCTTGTATTTTTCTATTAATTAAATTAATTTAAAATTTCTAAATAGAAAATATATGAAAATTGGTGTGCCAAAGGAGATTAAAAACAATGAAAATAGAGTGGGAATGACACCCGCTGGAGTATTTGAATTAATTAACAGTGGTCACATTGTATATGTTCAAGAAAATGCCGGTTTTGGTAGTGGGTTTACTGACACGGATTACAAAGATGTTGGTGCTGAAATTTTAAGTACAATAGAAGAGGTTTATGCTTTAAGTGAAATGATTGTCAAAGTTAAGGAGCCCATAAAAAAAGAATACGCACTTATCAAAGCAGACCAAGTAATTTTTACATATTTTCATTTTGCCTCAAGCGAGCCGTTGACAAAGGCCATGATAAAAAGTAAAGCCATTTGTATTGCCTACGAAACAGTAGAGGCTGAAGACGGTTCTTTGCCACTTCTAATTCCGATGTCAGAAGTTGCTGGTAGAATGGCCATACAACAGGGTGCCAAACACTTAGAAAAGCCTATCAGAGGTCGTGGGGTTTTGCTTGGCGGCGTTCCAGGTGTTCCACCTGGAAAAGTCTTGATCTTGGGCGCTGGAACTGTAGGAATACAAGCAGCTAAAATGGCTGCAGGACTAGGGGCTCATGTCACTATTATGGATGTCAATATGAGTCAGTTGCGCTATGTCAACGATGTTATGCCTAATCATGTGGTAACGGAATTTTCAAGTACCTATAACATTAAACAACGC
The DNA here is from genome assembly GCA_018674025.1 of Flavobacteriaceae bacterium. Taxonomy (GTDB): domain Bacteria; phylum Bacteroidota; class Bacteroidia; order Flavobacteriales; family Flavobacteriaceae; genus SGZJ01. The sequence goes on along the minus strand of JABHBC010000010.1, from coordinate 1,489 downwards.
ATAAAAAACCACGATTTAATTATTGGAGGTGTTTTGTTAAAAGGTGCCAAAGCCCCAAAACTAATCACAAAAGACATGTTAAAACTAATGCGTCCTGGAACGGTTTTGGTGGATGTATCAGTTGATCAGGGTGGCTGTATAGAGACTAGTAAACCCACTACTCATGAAGACCCTATATATATCATTGATGATATAGTTCATTATTGCGTCGCAAACATGCCTGGTGCTGTTCCTTACACTTCAACTTTGGCACTTACAAATGTAACCCTACCTTATGTTCTAAAATTGGCCAACAATGGGTGGGAAACTGCCTGTAAAATTGATAAAACCCTGGCTAAGGGTCTCAATATTGTCAAGGGAGAAGTCACATACCCCGAAATTATAGAGACATTTTGCTGGAGCACTTAAATTTTATAAATTCTGTTGAATCTGCTGATATCAAAACTAAAATTATAAACATATTAGTTCAACTATTCATAATAAGAGTCATTATGAGATGAGTGTCGATTAAATTTTTTGGAGTAAAACTGTTTTATTATTTTTATGAAATGAAAAAAGCATTATTACTCTACCTTTTATTAATCATTGCTTGTTCAAAAAATACTCAAATTAAAAATCCAAGAATTGCTTTAATTGGTCTTGGAATTGAATCCAGTACTTTTTCTCCAGCTACAACAAGTAAAGAAGCTTTTCATGCTAAAAGAGGAGTAGAAATTTTTGATAAGTATCCTTTTCTACATAAAGATTCTTTAACTCGTAATAGTGCTGAATGGCTTCCTATATTAGTCGGTAATGCTCTACCTGGTGGAATTGTGACCAGTGAAGCATATGAATCTTTAGTCAAGGAATCTTTAGAAATGTTAAAACAAAATGGTCCCTATGATGGTGTGTTTTTTGATATACATGGAGCTATGAGTGTTATAGGAATTGATGATGCTGAAGGAGATTTAATCACAAGAGTAAGAGATGTTGTTGGCTTTGAAACTTTAATTTCAACTTCTATGGATTTACATGGAAATGTTTCCAAATTATTAGCAAAGCAATCTGATTTAATAACTTGCTATAGGATGGCTCCACATGAAGATGCTATAGAATCTAAAAAAAGAGCTGTAACTAATCTTTTATACCGATTAATAAATAAAAAAGGAAAACCAGCGTATAAAGCTTGGATTCCTGTGCCAATATTACTCCCCGGAGAAAAAACTAGTACCAGAATAGAACCAGGAAAAAGTCTTTATGAACAAATACCATTAGTAACTCAAAATGAGGGTATTGTTGATGCTGCAATTTGGGTTGGATATCCTTGGGCTGATGAGTTTAGAAATCACGGAGTAGTTATGGTTACAGGTGATAATAAAAAGGCTGTGACATCTGGTGCAGAAAAATTAGCTAATCAATTTTGGGAATCAAGGAATGATTTTAAATTTGGTGCACCTACAACAACACTTGATGAAAGTTTAAAATTAGCACTTAAAAGTAAACTAAGTCC
>JABHBC010000091.1 GCA_018674025.1 Flavobacteriaceae bacterium | reverse complement strand
GTTTTTGAAAAATTTATTGCTAATAAAGAATAGTGTTGTGAGGTTAACGGGGCTGTTTTTGTTTTTATTTATATTTGGTTTTTCTCAAGAAAAAACTCACACAATTTACTTTGACACCGACCATTACAGAGTAACAAATATTGAAGAAAACAGACTTTTATCTTTTATTGCAACCCTAAGCGAAAGACCTGTATTGGGCATCGAGATTTTTGGGTTTTGCGACGATATTGGTGCTAGTTCGTACAACCTATCTTTGTCTCAAAAAAGGGCTGAGGAAATTAAAAAAATTTTGTTGTCTAATTTTATAGATGAAAGGAAAATAACAAGCGTAGATGGAAAAGGAGAGCTTCTGTTAAAAACTATAAAAACTTCAAGTCCAGAAATGATAAGAGCTTTAAATAGAAAAGTGGAGCTTTCTGTTTCTTTTACGGAAGAATTGGTTGTGGAAGAAAAAACAAACTTTGTTAAAGGGAGTTCAGTTATTATTGAAGACTTATTGTTCTTAACTGGTTATTCTTACTTGACGCCCAGCTCTAAAAAAAGCCTTGATGTGGCTTTTGAAAAGATAAAAGACCTTCCTTTTAAATTTGTAATTCAAGGACATGTTTGTTGTACCTCAGGACAAAAGGATGCTATTGATCGAGCAACTAAGAAAAGAAACCTTTCGGTAGTTAGGGCTAAATACGTTTATGATTATTTTTTAAAAAAAGGAATTGATCAAAAAAGAATGTCTTTCGAGGGTTTGGGTCATCAATTTCCTTTAGGAGGAAGTCCTGAAAAAGATAGAAGGGTAGAAATTTTAGTAGAATCAGATTTTTAATATCATCTTAACGTGTGGAATGCCGTCCTCTAAGTATTCTTTTCCGTTTTTTTTAAATCCTAGTTCTAAATAAAATTTGAGTAAATATTTTTGTGCTGAAAGCTCTATTTTTTTTTCATTTTTATCTTCTTTTATCTGCTCTATAGATTTAATCATTATTTTTTTTCCTAAATCTTTTCTTCTGTGCTCTTTTTTTACCAAAACCCTACCTATACTAGAATTTTTAAAAAAATCACCTTTTTTAAAAATTCTGGTATAAGCTATTATTTTATTTTTTTCTTCAACAATAAGGTGTAGGGCTTTTTGATCTTTATTATCTAAATCTTGATAAGCGCAGTTTTGTTCAACAACAAAAACCTCAGATCTAAGCTTAAGTATCTCATACAGCTTATCTGAAGATAAGTCTTGATATTTGTTTATTGTTATTTTCAACCTTCTTTGTTTATTTTCTCAACTCTTCTTAGGTGTCTTCCGCCTTCAAAAGAAGTTTTGATAAAAGTTTCTATAATTTCGAAAGCTTCTTTTATTGAAATGTATCTCGCGGGTAAACTTAAAATATTTGCGTCATTGTGTTCTCTTGCCAGCTTACAAATTTCATTACTCCAACAAAGCGCAGATCTTATTCCTTTGTGTTTGTTGGCGCTCATAGAAGCTCCGTTGCCGCTTCCACAAATGATAATTCCAAAATTTGATCTGTTGTTAGCAACATCTTCTGCTACGGGATGTATAAAGTCGGGGTAATCTACACTTTCTTCGCCGTCTGTTCCGTGATTGTTAATTATAAAACCTTTTTTCTTTAAGTATTTTATTATTTGTAACTTATAATCCGTTCCTGCGTGATCATTGCCAATTGATACCTTCATTTTGTTTGTTTTGTGTTAATATCTAAATATAATTATTAATAACTAACATTGTTTTTAATTTTGTTTTTTTCTCATAAAAATTCCTTTATAAAAAACAATTTTATTTGTTTTAATTTGTTTACATAGTATTAACTTCTATTGGTTATTTATTAAACGTCTTTTATTTTATTTTTATTAAAAAAACTTCTCTTTTTCTTTAATTGAACGTTTGTTAGTAAAAATGTTAAAATGTTCTTTTTAAGTCTTTTATGTGTTTATATGTTGTTTGTATTGTCTTAATCTTTTATTAATAAAACTATTTTCAAGTTTTTTTAAATAAAGTTTTAATGAATATTAACACCCTATAATAGACATCATTTATTATTTAAATTAAAAAAATAAAATGATATTATATATATAATTGTTTATAAGTCAAAATTTAAATAAGTATGAGGTATCTTAGTTATATATTTAAATAGTTTTGAGTAGAAGAAGAAATAAAATAGAAAGAAAAGAAAATAAAAAAAATAGATTTTTAGGAGTTTTAGATGTTTCGGTTCGTGGCGTAGCTGCTGTTGTTTGTGAAGGGTTAGGTGAAAAAATTCATTTAGAAAACATAGGTCAATATTTACATAACGATATTGTTGAAGTTTATGTTTTTTCTAGAAGAAAGAAAAATAAATACTACGGTGAAATAACTCGTTTAGTTAAAAGAGATAAAAATGAGTATGTAGGAAAAATAGAAATAAGTGAAAAATTTTCATTTGTCATTATTGATAATAAAAGAATTCATGTAGATATATTTGTTCCTATTTCCTTTATAAATAATGCAAAAAATAATGATAAGGTTCTTGTTGAAATTACTGAATGGAGAAAAAACAGCCAATCTCCAAATGGTATAATAAAAAAAGTATTAGGGATTGAAGGAGAGCATAATACAGAAATTCATTCCATTCTTGCAGAGTACGGTCTTCCTTATGATTTTGAAAAAGAAATTAAAGATTATGCTAATAATATAGATACTACAATTAATTTTAAAGAAGTTTCTAAACGCAGAGATTTTAGAAAAGAATTAACTTTTACTATTGATCCTGTAGATGCTAAAGATTTTGATGATGCAATTTCATTTAAAAAACTATCAAATAATTCTTATGAAATAGGTGTTCATATAGCGGATGTTTCGCATTATTTGCAACCAAACACTATTCTAGATAAAGAGGCTTTTAACAGAGCCACGTCTGTTTATCTTGTAGATAGAGTAGTTCCTATGTTACCTGAAATACTTTCAAATAAAGCATGTTCTTTAAGGCCTAATGAAGAAAAATATACTTTTTCATCAGTCTTCATTATTGAAAAAAATAAAGTTATAAATGAATGGTTTGGAAAAACAATAATTAATAGTAATTATAGATTTAGTTATGAAGAAGCTCAAGAGATTATTGAAACAAAAAATAATATAATAAGCAAAGAAGTATCACTAAATAACAAAGAATATTCAGTTTCAAATAATGTGAAAGAAGCAGTGTTAAAACTCAATGAAATAGCTTCTTACATGAGAAAAGAAAGAATGAATAGTGGGGCTATTTCATTCGATAAAAAAGAAGTAAGATTTAGCATAAACAAAGATAAAGAACCAACAGGTGTTTATGTTAAAGAATCTAAAGAGTCTAACAAACTTGTCGAAGAATTTATGTTGCTTGCTAATAGAAAAGTTTCTGAATACATAGGTAAAAAAAATAAAAAAAACATTTTTATTTATAGAGTTCATGATCTTCCTGATGAAAGTAAAATTAAAGCACTAAAAGAGGTTGCAAAATCCCTTGGTTATAATTTAGATATAAGTTCTAGAAAAAGAATGTCAGAATCTTTAAACAAAATATTAAAAAAAATTAAAGGTAAAAAAGAGCAAAGTCTTATAGAGTCTTTAGCAATTAGATCTATGAGTAAAGCAGAATATACCACAAAAAATATTGGTCATTACGGTCTTGCTTTTGATTATTACAGTCACTTTACATCTCCAATTAGAAGATACCCAGATGTTATAGTTCATCGTTTATTAGAACAATATTTGAATAAAGAGAAACCCTCAGGATATGAAATTTATAGTTCTGCTTGCGACCACTGTACTCAACGAGAAATATTAGCCACAAAAGCAGAAAGAGATTCAATAAAATTCATGCAAATAAAATATATGCAAGACAAAAAAAATAAAAAATTCAATGGAGTTATTTCAGGAATAACCGACTGGGGAATATTTGTAGAAATTGTTGAAAACAAATGTGAAGGAATGATTCCAGTTAGAGATTTAAAAGGAGACTATTACATATATAATAAAGACGAACACAGCTTAATAGGAAAAAAAACAAAAATAAAATATCAACTAGGAGACTCTATACAAGTACAAGTTAAACACGCGGATTTGATTAAAAAGCAATTAGACTTTATCTTAGCATAATAAATAAAAAACACTATCATGAAAAAAAATCTTTTTCTACTATCTTTTATATCTTTTTTCTTTTCTTTTTCTCAAAATGAAATTAAAAGAGATTTAGGAGATTTCTATAAAATTCAAACTTATGATTTATTAAAAGTTAATTTAATTAAATCAGATAAAAATCATATAATTATTAGCGGACAACACCCTAATTATGTTGTTGTTAAAAACAAAAACGGAGAGCTAAAAATACGTATGGGTGTCGAAAAAAGATTAAGCGGCTCAGAAACTAAAGTAGATCTCTATTATAAAAATATTTATAGAATTGAAGCTAAAGAAGGATCTTTTATTTTTTCTAAAGACACGATTATAGAACCTTCTTTATTTTTAAAGTCTGAAAGCGGCTCAACGGTTTCGTTAAAAATTAAATCTTCAGATTTAAGCGCTAGAGCATTAACTGGAGGAAAAATTTCTGTTACAGGTAATGCCAATCACAACGAAATTGATGCATATACAGGTGGACAAGTAAATGCAGAAAAACTTAAAACAGAAACAACTAAGGTTTTTATAAAAGCTGGAGGGGTTGTTGACGTTTATGCAACATCTCTTTTAGAGTTAGATTTAAAAGCTGGAGGAGAGGTTAATGTACATCACAAAACAAACAAGATAATTGAAAAAATTACCCTTGGAGGGATTGTTAATTATCTTTATAATAATTAAATGCTTACAGATCTTTTTACCGCAATATCAATAGGCTTTTTTTTAAGCTTCGTTTTAGGTCCTGTGTTTTTTGTGCTTATAGAAACGAGTATAACTAAAGGTTTTCGAGCTGCAATTTCTTTAGATCTTGGGGTTGTTTTAGCAGATGTCTTTTTTATTATATTTTGTTACTACACCAGTAAGCAACTGGTTGATAACATTAATAATCAACCAGGTCTTTTTGTTCTTGGAGGATCTATCCTACTTGTTTATGGAGCTTATATATTTGTTCAAAGAAAAAAAGAAGACGAAAAAATAAAGCTTGAGGAATCATCAACAAATTATATAGGTCTTTTTGTAAAAGGTTTTGCTTTAAATATCATTAATATAGCTGTATTGCTTTTTTGGGCCGGAGTTATACTGGTTGTCGTTCCAAACCTTAACAGAACTAACTCTCTTGGTGTTTTTACATTTTTCACAACAATTCTTGCAACCTATTTTTTTACAGATGTTTTAAAGATTTTTATAGCCAAAATGCTTGCCTCAAAAATTAATACAGAAAACACCGCAACAATCAAAACAATATTGAGTGTAATACTCGTTGTCTCTGGCGCTGTAATTATCTTAAAAGGAGCTCTTTAGCGGTATTTATTAATTTGTTCTAGATATTTTTTTATGTGTTTTTTCGCTTTGTCTAATTCTAGGTTATCCACATACAATTCATCCATATCTAAAGTCAATTCGTAGCCAGGAATTGTCCCTGACTTAACTATAGGCGTAACCCCATTTTGTTTTAATAACAAGCTTAAGCCACTTATTATTATTTTACTTTCACTTAAAACAAGCCTGTAGCCGTCCATTTATTTTATTAGGCTTTTAAGTGTAATAAAGAATTTAGGGGTGTTTTTAAGATACTCATTATATTCAGGTAAATGACCCCATTTTTTCTGTCCACTGTTTTCTAACATTCTCACTCCTGAGATATGCATAAGCAACACATATACAAACAAAGGTGAGATTAGAGTTATGTGTTGTAGGCCCTCTAAAGATTCTACAGACATAACCGCCACCCCTATCCATAAAATCAATTCACCTAGATAATTTGGGTGTCTTGATTTACCCCATAATCCTGAGCTTATGAATTTATTTTTGTTTTCGGGGTTTTTTCTAAATTTTGTTTTTTGGTTATCTGCCGCCACCTCTAATGTAAATCCGAAAATAAAAATCAACAACCCTAAATAAAAGACAACCCCTTCGCTCACACCACCATCAGACGAAATCGCAGTTATAACACAAAGCAAACACATTGTAACCCACATTCCTTGAAGGGTCCATGTCATAAAAAAGCGAGTTAAGTTAGGTTTGATAGTTCTAAATCTCTTGTCCTCTCCATCTTTTTTTATCCTCGAAAACAAAAAACTTCCAAGTCTTAACGCCCAAACACTAATACACCCGCAAACAATTAAAGTTGAGCTTTCAAACGAACTCTCGCTAAAAACAGAAAACAAGACTAAACTCAAATAAGTTAAGCTTCCTGTTAAGTCATAAAACTTTTCTGTTTGCAAAAGGTACGCAGGAATAAAGCAAACCCATTGAATTATAAACGCCAACACAACAGCTTTAATTACTGTTTCAGAACTGGTCAAATATGCTATTTGAATAGGAATATAAAATGCTATTAACGAACCTATAAGGTTAAACACCTTGTCTTTCATTGTCTTTGTATCAGCTATTTATTATTCTTTTTTTGCGCTCTACTTCGGTAAAGTTATAAATCCATAATATTATTAGACCAAACAATACACTAGAAACAATTAAAGAAACATTTGCTAGCCCGGTTGTTCCAAAGGACAGCCTTATTAATATAGTTGAAATAATAAACCCGGTATTTCTAATAATCTGGCTATACCTTTCTGTGTATTGAAAAGAAAGTAAGAGAATTAACACATCAGCCAGTATCAATACGGTGAAAAACTCATTATAAAAAACAGAATTTATGTCAAGCGAAGAATTGTTTAAAAACAGGTCTTTACCCCAATTATATACACTAGTAAAAGACAAAACAATTAACACAAAAAGCAAAATTAAGCTAACACCTCTTTTGGATGATATGAACTTAGTTATAGCGTCCGATAAAGGCTTCTTTTCTAGTTTAAACCTTGCTTTGTTGAATAAAAATATTAAATAATATAGAATCAAGACGCCCAAAACGTCGTATATCAAGCCGAGGTTTTCTTCTGTTGAAAACCAATTTGCGCTTATATCTACCTTAGGGATATCTGCAAAAATTCTACGAATAAGTATTAGTGAGATTATTTCAAATTGTTTAGAAACAGACGTCGTAAAAGAACGAGGAAGGTTCAAAACAAGCAGGTAAATCTCATAAATCAAGATTATTGTAAAAGGAGTGTAAATAGCTGAAATAGGATTGTCTAATAGTGGGGTTTCAAAAGAAAACACAACCAGCTCTAGTTTTTTCGCATAAATTAATATCAGGTGTAAAAGAAATCCAATTATTGAAAGATAAAGCGTAATTTTTTCAAATCTTTTTTTGTTAAGATCTGAAAAAACACTTGCGTACATCTGGTCTATAACAGGCTCCCAAGTTCTTTTAGTTGTTGCCATTTTGTTGTCGTTAGTACTACAAGGTATAAAAAAGAAGGTTAAAAACAATTACATTAAACCCTCTTGTTTTGGTGTCTGCACACAAACCCTTAGTTCAGATCTTCTATTTTTTTAGCAATCAAATCTGCCTCATAAGTTTTTTTGTCACTCTCTTTTCTGTTAGTTTTAGAAAGCTCGTAAGATTCTTTTAATAGTTGTTCATATTTTTTCTGAAGCTTTTCTTTCTCTGATTTTTTTTTAAATAATCC
>JABHBC010000090.1 GCA_018674025.1 Flavobacteriaceae bacterium | reverse complement strand
ATGATAAAAAAGAGGTACTTAAAGGGCAGTATATATTTAAAAATTTCAAAAGTTAAGACCTAACCTTCAATGACCAAGTAAAACTAAATTCTGAAACTTTTATATTATTTGAGTCTGTACCAATAGATTTAAGCTCAATAATTGCTTTATTATTATCTTTATCAAAAGAATTAAATAAATCTTGTAACTCTTTTCCTTGATTACATTCAAAAATTATTTTTCCAGTGGCCTTCTTATAAAAAGATGATTTGTTTTCTACTACAAGATACGAGACATTCACTCCACTTTCTTTAATAGCATTTTTTATAAGTGAGCCTGTTGTTAGTTCAGCAGCCATTCCCTGTGCTGCCCAGAAAATTGATTTAAAAGGGTTTTTATTAAACCATGAATGATTAATTGAAACAATTGATTTAAAAGAATCTAAATACTTTAGTCTAACTCCACAAAAGAAGGCTGATGGAAGTTGAAAAAATAGAAAAAAAGTATATTTTAATTGATTCATATAATTACAATGATGCTAAATATCTTTCTGCATCTAAGGCTGCCATACAACCCGTTCCAGCAGCAGTAATTGCCTGTCTATAAACATGATCAGCTGCATCACCAGAAACAAAAACTCCAGGAATGTTTGTTTTACTGGACCCAGGTTCATTTACTATATAACCTGTTTCATCCATGTTTAAATATGGCTTAAATATATCAGTGTTAGGTTTATGACCAATAGCTACAAAGAAACCAGTAACAGGAATTGTAGTAAGCTTATCGGTTTTATTATTTTTAACTAAAACTGAATCAACAACTTGATCATTTCCGATAACTTCAACAGTTTCTGTGTTAAATAGAATATCAATATTATCAGTATTTTTAACTCTTTCTTGCATAATTTTAGAAGCTCTAAACTCATCTCTTCTTACTAGCATAGTAACTTTTTTACATAACTTAGACAGGTAATGAGCCTCTTCACAAGCAGAATCTCCAGCACCAACAATTATAACATCTTGATTTTTGTAGAAAAATCCATCACAAACAGCACAAGCAGAAACTCCACCACCAAGTTTTAAATATTTTTGCTCTGATTCTAAACCTAAATATTTGGCAGAGGCACCTGTAGATATTATAATAGTTTCGCAATTTAATTCTTCACTGTCATTAACCCATACTCTTAATCCTTTGTCAAACTCAACTTTTGTGACCCAACCACTTCTAACATCTGTCCCAAATCTCTCAGCTTGTTTTTGTAGTTGAATCATCATTTCAGGGCCAGTGATTCCATCTGGATATCCAGGAAAATTTTCAACATCATTTGTAGTAGTCAGTTGTCCGCCTGGTTGAATTCCTTGATATAAAATTGGACTCATATTAGCTCTTGCAGCATAAATAGCAGCAGTATATCCAGCAGGTCCTGAACCTATAATTAGACACTTAATTTTTTGAGAGTTAGATTTCATAATTGAAAAGTTAAATATGAGTAATTTAATAATTTAGTCGGGGTGGCAGGATTCGAACCTGCGACCTCCGCGTCCCAAACGCGGCGCGATAACCGGGCTACGCTACACCCCGAATAATTATAGAAGCCAAATATATAATTTTCTTTTAATATCTCTCTGATTTTTTTGTAATTTAAACCAAAAAATAAAGTGAAAAAAATACTATCTAATTTATCAATATTCCTTCTTACAGTACAAGTTTTCTCAACTGGATTAAATCTTAAAGAAAACTATGAATTAATTGTATCTGACCTAAACAACCCCTGGTCGTTTGTTTTTTTAAGTGAAAAATCTATACTAATTACTGAAAAAGAAGGTAAACTAATTCATTTTAAAAATGGAATTAAAACTACTATAAATGGATTACCTGAAATTGTAGATTTAGGTCAAGGTGGTTTACTAGACATTGAACTTCATCCAAACTATAAAGAAAATGGCTGGATTTACATTACTTACGCTTCTTCAAATGATGATAAAAATGGAGCTAATACTTCATTAATGAGATTTAAAATAAGTGGAAATACAATTACGAATAAAGAACTTTTATATAGTGCAACTCCAAATAGCAAAAAAGGACAACATTTTGGGAGTAGAATTGTTTTTGATGATAATAATGATTTATATTTTTCAATTGGGGACAGAGGCAATAGAAATGTGAACCCGCAGAATATCAAAAGAGATGGTGGTAAAATATATCGTCTTTATGACGATGGAAGTATTCCAATTGACAATCCATTTGTAAAAGACCGATATGCAAAAAAAGCCATTTACTCTTATGGTCATAGAAATCCTCAAGGAATAGCTATCAATCCTTTATCAAATGAAATTTGGATTCATGAACATGGACCAAGAGGAGGAGATGAAATTAACATAATAAGTCCTGGTAAAAATTACGGCTGGCCTCTAGCGAGTTATGGCGTTAACTATATAGGAACTAAGTTTACAGATAATACAACATTAGAAGGAATGGAAGACCCTATACATTATTGGGTACCTTCAATTGCACCAAGTGGAATGGTATTTGTGACAAGTGACATATATCCTAAACTAAAAAACAACCTTCTTATTGGTTCTTTAAAATTTGAATATCTACACCTTTGTGTAATAGATGGTAATAGTGTTATAAAGGAAGAGAAATTATTTGAAGGAATTGGTAGGGTCAGGTCTTTAGAAATTGGTCCTAAAGGTTATGTATATGCTGGAGTTGAAAATCTTGGAATTATTAAAATCTTACCAAATTAATTATAACTTTGGTTAATAAATTTTATTAAATGTATTTAATTGGAATAACAGGTGGTACTGGCTGTGGGAAATCAACAATAGTTGATAAAATAATTAACGAAATTTCTGATAAAGATATATGTGTTCTTTCTCAAGATTCTTACTACAATGATAATTCAGACTTAACCTTTGAGCAAAGGGACAAGTTAAATTACGATATTCCTGAAGCTCTGGACTTTGAACTATTTTATGAGCATTTAAAATTATTAAAAGATGGGTTTAGTATAAATAGACCTAACTACTGTTTTACAAATCATTTAAGAACCAAAGACACAACCTTAATTAAGCCAAAAAAAATCATTATAATTGAAGGAATACTGATTTTAAGTGATGAAAATATTAGGAATATTCTAAACCATAGGATTTATATAGATGTAGCTGAAAATATTCGTGAAGAAAGAAGAGTTGAAAGAGATTTTGTTGATAGAGGAAGAAACAAGCTTAATACAATAAAATTATTTAACGAATTACTTCACCCTATGCATAATTTACATATCGATCCTGTAAAAAAATACTGCGATCTTATTTTAGAAAACAACAACTTGGATAGTGGCTGTGATGTAATAATCAGTAATTTTATAAAAAAAGTATTGAAAAATGAAATTTAAAATTCCATCTATTTTTAAAAACATTTATGTACTAATTTTATTATTATTTGCCATATGGATGGTTTTTTTTGACAGTAACTCAACATTAGTTCATCTTGAACTAAACGAACAAATAAATGAATTAAAAAAGGAAACTGAATACTATAAAAATGAGATTGAAAAAGACAAAAAAGAGTTGTCTAAAATCCAATCTGATAGTGGCTTAGAAAAGTATGCAAGAGAAAAGTTATTTATGAAAAGGGAAAACGAAGATATTTTCATAATTGAATTTGACAGTAGTAATGTAAAGAAATAATAATGACGTCTAATTTGTTTAAAGAATTTGATTCAATTTCAGAAAAACACTGGAAACAACAGATTCAATTTGACTTGGCTGGAAAAGATTTTAATTCTGAGGTTAATTGGACTTCTAATGAAGGAGTTAATGTTAAACCTTTTTTTACAGATAAATATAATTCAGCTAACACATTCTTTATTCCTGAAAATTGGAATATTTCACAGGAAATTTATTTAACCAAAGAGTCTAAATCAAATAAAGAAATAAAAAAACTCATAACTCAAGAAGTTTATGACATAACTATTCATATTCATAAGAAAAATATCAATCTTGATATATTATTTGATGATATTGATCTGACATATATAAATATATATTTTAAGCTAGAAGATTTAGATGAACTGATTTTATCAAAATTAAATGAATATGCTAAAGAAAATAAATCTCTATTTCATCTTGACCAAGATTTACTAGGAGATTACTTGTCTAGCGGAAATTGGAAAACAAATTACAAGGAAGAAGTTATTAGATTTAAAAAAATACTAAAAACAATAACACATTTTAAGTCGGTCATACAGCTTAAATCCTCAAACTTTCAAGATTCAGGAGCTAATATTTTACAACAAATTAGTTATTCAATGTGTCAGGCCAATGAGTATATAAATCTCTTTGGCAGTACTATTATTAAACAACTAAATTTTGAGATAGCTGTTGGTTCTAACTATTTTTTTGAAATTGCAAAGATTCAGGCGTTTAGAATATTATGGAAAACCATAAGTAATTCTTATGGAATTCCAATTAATAACGTTCATATAATAGCAATTCCTACTGGTAGAAATAAAACTATTTATGATTATAACAATAACCTTATTAGATCTACTTCTGAGTGTATGGCTGCCATTTTAGGAGGTGCTAATTCTGTAAAAAATTTTAATTACGATTCAATTTATAAAAATAGAAATGAGTTTTCCAAAAGAATAGCAATTAATCAATTGCTAATTCTAAAGCATGAAAGCCATATTGATAAAGTAAAAAATCCTATTTCTGGATCTTACTATATCAGCTACCTAGTTGATGAATTATCGAAAAAATCATTTAAATTATTTAAAGAATTAGATTGTAAGTCGGGTTTTTTAGATCATCTGAAAAATGGTACAATTCAAAGGAAAATAAAAGAAAATGCGTCTAAGGAACAAACAAACTACAATTCAAAATTAGAAATTCTAGTTGGTTCTAATTGTTATGCTAATATGGATGAGAAAATGAAACACCAATTAGACATCAACCCCT
>JABHBC010000089.1 GCA_018674025.1 Flavobacteriaceae bacterium | reverse complement strand
CTTTGCATCACAGGAAGGTCACTTTTACTACCCATTATAATTCCTACTTGTATCATAATTTATTTACTTATTACTTTTATTGATTCTCTTATTTTATCAGCTAACTTTTTAGCTTTATTTAAATCTTTATTTACTAATGTAATATGCCCCATTTTTCTATTAGGCTTAGTTTGCTTTTTACCGTAAATATGAATGCTTGCCCCTTCTGTTTTAAGAACATCTTCAATTTTTTCATAAATAACATCACCTGTGTGATTTTGCTCTCCTACTAAATTTAACATAATTCCTGGTATCTTAATTGATGTACATCCTAAATCTAAATTTAAAATAGATCTTAAGTGCTGTTCAAATTGCGATGTTATACAGCACTCTATGGTGTGATGGCCAGAATTATGTGGTCTTGGTGCAACTTCGTTAATTAATATTTCATCATTATCAGTTAAAAATAGTTCAATAGCCAATAATCCTATATGTTTAAAGGCTCTTGAGGTTTTTAATGCAATATTAATTGCTTTTTTATTTATCTCATCAGAAATCTGAGCTGGACAAATTACTTTATCAACTAAATTAGCATTATTAAATTCCATTTCTACGGTTGGAAAGTTAATTTCTTGACCTTTATTATTTCTTGCTATTATGATTGAAAGCTCTTTTTTTATGTGAACCTTATCTTCTATAATACATTCAATATTTGGTAAATCTTTTAGGTCTTCGGATTTATTTATAACTTTTACTCCTTTACCATCATATCCAAACCTGGCACTTTTCCATACAAATGGAAACTTGCATTTTTCAGTCTCAGCCTCAGTAATTAACTCTTTGGTGTTTTTGAAAGTCTTAAAATATGATGAAGGTAATTTATTACTTAAATAAAAATTCTTTTGAATTGACTTATTTTGTATAGTTTTAATATTGATTGAAGAGGGGTATACGTTGATTCCTTCTTTTTCTAATTTTTCTAAAGCATCAGTATTGACATTTTCAATTTCTATTGTCAATACATCAACAGTTTTACCAAAATTGTAGACATCATCATAACTTAAAAGATCTCCGATTATAAAATCTTTAACTAATTTACTGCATGGAGCATCAGCATTTGAGTCCATAATTTTACAGCTAATATTTAATTTATTAGCTTCATTAATCAACATTTTTCCAAGTTGACCACCACCTAAAATCCCAAGTCTGTTATGTGTGGTATAAAAGTTCATTTCTTTTTTGTATATGCAAAAATACGTTTTAAAATTAAATCAAAAAATAGATTAACCTTTTCAATTGATTATATTTGTTTTTTTAAATTACATAGTAAATAAAAGATGAAAAATATCGTGCTATTTGGTCCTCCTGGGGCAGGAAAGGGAACTCAGGCTGAGTTTTTAAAAACTAAATTTAATTTATTTCATATTTCTACTGGAGATGTTTTTAGATTTAATATCAAAAACAGCACTCCTTTAGGACTAATGGCAAAATCATTCATGGATAAAGGAGATTTAGTCCCTGATGAAGTCACCATCAATATGTTAAACGAAGTTGTAAGAAATAATTTAGATTCAAACGGATTTATTTTTGATGGTTTCCCAAGAACAAACAACCAGGCAGAAGCACTGGATAAATTAATGGCAGAAAATGATTCTACTATTAGCGCGATGATAGCTCTTGAAGTTGATGATGAGGTATTAATTTCTAGACTCTTAGAAAGAGGAAAAACTAGTGGAAGAGTTGATGATTCGAATAAAGATATAATTCAAAACAGAATTTCAGAATATTATAAAAAAACAGCAATTCTTAAAAATTTTTATTTGAAAAAAAATAGATATTTTGGAGTTAACGGAGAAGGTGGTATTAAAATTATCACAGAAAGATTGAGCAATGTAATTGAATCATTGTAATTATAAATTATGACAGAAGGAAACTTTGTTGATTATGTTAAAATATTTGTAACTTCTGGAAATGGAGGTAAAGGGTCTGTACATTTACATAGAGAAAAATATATTACTAAGGGAGGACCTGACGGTGGCGATGGAGGTAGAGGTGGACATATTATTTTGAGAGGTAACTCTAATTATTGGACGTTATTACATCTTAAATTTAAAAGACATTTTAAAGCGGAGCATGGTGGCCATGGTAGTAAAAGTAGAAGTACTGGAGCTGATGGATCTGATGTTTTTATTGATGTTCCATTAGGAACTGTTGTCAGAGATTCGAATACAAATGAAATTATTTTTGAAATCACGAATAAGGGTGAAGAAAAAATAATTTGTAAAGGTGGCAAAGGGGGAAGAGGAAATTGGCATTTTAAATCTCCAACAAACCAAACTCCAAGGTATTCCCAGCCTGGAATCCCACTTGAAGAAAAACAAATCACTTTAGAATTAAAAGTTCTGGCTGACGTTGGGTTAGTAGGATTTCCTAATGCTGGAAAATCAACACTTCTTTCTGTGATAACATCTGCAAAACCAAAAATTGCAGATTATGAGTTTACCACTTTGAAACCGAATTTAGGAATTGTTAAATATAGAGACTACAAGACTTTCGTTATGGCAGATATTCCTGGAATTATTGAAGGTGCTGCAGAAGGAAAGGGACTGGGGCATTATTTTTTAAGACACATTGAAAGGAATTCTACTTTGCTATTTATGATTCCAGCTGATGCTAATAGCATAAAAAAACAATATGATATTCTTTTGAGTGAACTTAAAAGATATAATCCGGAGATGTTAGATAAAAATAGATTAATTGCGATAACAAAATCTGATTTATTGGATGAAGAGTTAACCCAAGAATTAACTTTAGAATTAGATAAAGATTTAAATATAGATTATATATTTATATCATCATTAACTAATAGGGGGATAAATAATTTAAAAGATAAACTCTGGTTAATGCTTAATAATTAAAATAGATCAAATGAGAATCCATTTCATTGCTATTGGCGGAGCAGCAATGCATAATTTAGCGATAGCTTTAAAAATTAAAAAATATCATATTACAGGTAGTGATGATATCATTAATGACCCTTCAAAAACTAGATTAAAAGATTATGAATTATACCCTAGTGAATTGGGTTGGCATGAAGATCGTATTACTAAAGAACTTGACGCTATTGTGCTTGGAATGCATGCTCGGGAGGATAATCCAGAACTTCTAAAAGCTAAAAAACTCAATATTAAAATTTTTTCATACCCTGAGTTTATTTATGAACAAAGTAAATTAAAAACTAGAGTCGTTATTGGTGGTAGTCATGGTAAAACTACTATAACCTCCATGATATTACATGTAATGAATTTCTATGAAAAAGATGTGGATTATATGGTGGGTGCTCAACTAGAGGGATTTGATGTAATGGTAAAGCTTACTGAAGAGAATGATTTTATCGTTTTAGAAGGTGATGAGTATTTGTCATCTCCTATAGACAAAAGACCTAAGTTTCACCTCTACAAGCCAAACATTGCGTTAATTAGTGGTATTTCTTGGGATCACATAAATGTTTTTCCAACATATGAAATTTATAAAAAACAATTTGAAATTTTTGTAGAATCAATTGTAGAAGGAGGAAGTGTTACTTATAATTTGGATGATATAGACACCAATGAAATTGTAAATAACACAAATAGAAGTATAAGAAAATTTGATTATTCAATGCCTGATTTCAATATAAGAGATGGTGTAACATACCTACAAACAATTGAAGGAGAATTACCTTTAGAAATATTTGGCAGGCATAATTTGAGTAAT
>JABHBC010000009.1 GCA_018674025.1 Flavobacteriaceae bacterium | reverse complement strand
TTCTAAAAGCATTAAATTTAATTTAAATTAAAGTTTAGTGAAAGAGAAGAAGCTTAAATACGATATTGCTTACTTAAAAATGGCCATTGAATGGGGTAAGCTTTCTTACTGCAAGCGAAGAAAAGTTGGCGCTTTAATAGTTAAAAATAACATGATCATTTCTGATGGATATAATGGTACACCTTCTGGATTTGAAAACATCTGTGAAGATGATGAAAACTATACAAAATGGTATGTTTTACATGCTGAAGCAAACGCCATAACTAAAATAGCATCTTCAACGCAATCATCCGATGGATCAACTCTTTATATTTCTTTATCTCCTTGTAAAGAGTGTAGTAAACTAATTCATCAAGCTAAAATAAATAGAGTAGTATTTAATAAGGCATACAAAGACACCTCTGGGATAGACTTCTTAGAAAAAGCTGGGATTGAGATAACTCACATAGCAGACTTAGACTAGTTTTTATTTGATATCTTTTGAATCTTTTTTGAAGTTCTTAATATAGACATAACTAAAATACAGCAAAGACCACACATGATTGCAATAAGCGCTACTATACTATCACCAGAAAAAGGACTCCCCCAATCTATAATTGTACAGTTATAGATAACTATTAATAAGGCAATAATTGAAATTACATAGGTTGATTTAATCATTTTAAATTAGTTCTTTAATATTAGACATAAATAGCTTCACAGCTATTGCAAGTAAAACTACACCAAATACTTTTCTTATAATTTGTATACCATTTTTGCCGATTATTTTTTCAATTTTACCGGATGTTTTTAAGACTAAATAAATCACAATAACATTAACTATAATTGCAATAATTATATCTGGTGTCGAAAACTCTGATTTAATAGAAAGTAGAGTTGTTAAACTTCCAGGACCTGCAATTAATGGAAACGCTAGCGGAAATACAGATGCTGTCATTGTTGTGTTATCTTCGTCTTTATATAATGTGATTCCTAAAATCATTTCCAATGCAATAAAAAATAAAACGAAAGACCCAGCCACAGCAAAAGAGTTAACATCAATACCAATTAGAGACAAGATATTCTCTCCAATAAATAAGAAAAATATCATTATTACCCCAGCGATGAGAGAAGCTTTTTCACTTTGAATATGGCCAACTTTTTTTCTTAAATCAATAATTATAGGAATATTACCCACTATATCAATAACAGCAAATAAGATCATAAACGCTGTAAATATATCTTTGAAATTTAAATCCATACTTTTTAATTCTTTGTGCAAATTTCAGTTAATTATATATAATTACAATGATAATTTTTATATATTTTTTTAATATATATTTGGGCTATGTTTCAAATTAAAAACACTCTTGTATCGGAGTCTATTATTGAAAATGATTTTGTTTGTAACCTTAGCGCATGCAAAGGTGCATGCTGTATTGAGGGTAATGCAGGAGCCCCTTTAGAGGCTAAAGAATTAGATCAAATAAAAAAGTTTTTACCTATTGTAAAGCGATACCTAAGCCCAAAATCTATTAATGAAATCACTAAACAAGGGCAATTTATTACCACACCTTCTGGAGACTTTGAAACCCCGTTAGTTGGAGGAAAAGAATGTGTTTATTTAATTTTAAATGAAAATAAAGTTCCTCAATGTAGCTTTGAAAAGGCTTACAGTGAAGGACTTATTTCTTGGAAAAAACCAATATCATGTCATTTGTACCCAGTTAGAACTAAAGATTTTAGTGAGTTTATTTCAGTAAATTATGATAAATGGTCTATTTGCAGTGATGCGTGTATTTTGGGGAAGGAGCTTCAAGTTCCAGTCTATAAATTTGTAAAAGAGGCACTTATTAGAAAATTTGGAAAAGACTGGTATCTAGAATTAGAATTAGCCGCAAAAGATTTTAAAAAATAGACTCTAATTTTTTTTTGATGTTTTTGATTTTAATTTTTCATCTCTTGATAGACATTTTTTTAATTTGTTTTTAAAGTACTAATAATCAGCATTTTATTAATTAACTTTTGTCCTATTTATTTTTAAAAAAAATCTTGTTTTGTTAAAAACTTGTACACAATGTTAATAAACATGACTTTCATTTTCGAGAAAAATTTTGAATATTTGTTAGTCCCAAGTTATATTAAATTTAACGTTAATTTTAAAAATTTTAGTAAGTATGTCAAATGCAGTAGAACCTCTTTTGGAAGAAAATAAATCAAGGTTTGTAATATTTCCAATTCAACATCACGATATATGGGAATGGTATAAAAAATCTGAAGCTAGTTTTTGGACAGCAGAAGAGATTGATTTACACCAAGACCTTAGCGACTGGACTAACAAATTAAATGATGATGAGAGATATTTTATCAAACATATTTTAGCTTTTTTTGCTGCAAGTGACGGAATTGTTAATGAAAATTTAGCTGAAAATTTTGTAAACGAAGTACAATACAGTGAAGCTAAATTTTTCTATGGTTTCCAGATTATGATGGAAAACATTCATAGTGAAACATACTCATTACTTATTGATACTTATGTTAAAGATGAAAAGGAAAAAGATCAATTATTTAATGCGATTGAAACATTTCCTGCTATTAAGAAAAAAGCAGATTGGGCCCTAAAGTGGATTGAGTCTCCAAGTTTTGCAGAAAGACTAATAGCATTCGCAGCA
The DNA here is from genome assembly GCA_018674025.1 of Flavobacteriaceae bacterium. Taxonomy (GTDB): domain Bacteria; phylum Bacteroidota; class Bacteroidia; order Flavobacteriales; family Flavobacteriaceae; genus SGZJ01. Next base: position 470 of record JABHBC010000009.1, on the reverse strand, counting down.
GTGGAAGGTATATTTTTCTCAGGAGCCTTTTGCTCAATCTTTTGGCTTAAAAAACGAGGACTTATGCCTGGTTTAACATTTTCTAATGAATTAATTTCAAGAGATGAGGGAGTTCACTGTGACTTTGCTGTGCATTTACATAACAAACATCTAGTTAATCAAGTTCCCAAAGAGAGAATTAGAGAAATTCTAATTGATGCTTTAAATATTGAAAGAGAATTTATTACAGAATCTTTACCAATTAGCCTTATTGGTATGAATGATAATTTAATGTCTCAATATTTAGAGTTTGTGACAGACAGACTACTTGGAGAATTAGGATGTGAGAAGGAATATAATACCTCAAATCCATTTGATTTTATGGATATGATTTCATTACAGGGCAAGACAAACTTCTTTGAAAAAAGAGTTTCTGAATATCAAAAAGCAGGAGTTTTAAACAAAGAAGAAGAAAAGGATAAATTTAGTTT
>JABHBC010000088.1 GCA_018674025.1 Flavobacteriaceae bacterium | reverse complement strand
TCTCCAATAATTACAGTCTTACCTTTTTTTATGATTCCTGCCTTTTCATTTGCTATTTCCTGTAAGGTATCACCAAGAAATTTAGTATGATCTAAACCTATATTTGTAATTACTGATATTTCAGGATTAATAATATTAGTAGAATCCAATCGCCCACCCATACCTACTTCAATAATTGCTATATCAACTTCTTGATTATTAAAATAATCAAAAGCCATACCTACAGTCATTTCAAAAAAAGATAGTTTTTTTCTATCTATATAATCTTTATGAGTTTCTATAAATTTTACAACATTCTCTTTTGCAATAAAGTCACAATTAATTTTAATTCTTTCTCTAAAGTCTTTTAAATGGGGAGAAGTATATAATCCAACTTTATACCCCGATTCTTGTAAAATTGAAGAAAGTATATGCGAAGTCGAACCTTTACCATTTGTACCACCAACATGAATAGTTTTTAGTTTTAAATGTGGATTACCTAAATAATCTGATAGATCGTAAATATTTTGTAAATCAATTTTATACTTAAAAGTCCCTGAGTTTTGATACACAGGGAGCTTATTAAACATCCATTCAAGTGTGGAATCGTATTTCAAATTTTTGAATTATATAAAATCCCTAATAAGTACAAAGACTGCAGCTCCTGAAATAAACCCTATAAGTGCCAACCATGAAATCTTCTTTAGATACCAGAAAAAATTAATTTTTTCCATACCCATTGCAACAACTCCAGCTGCAGAACCAATAATTAACATACTACCACCTGTTCCAGCTGAATATGCAATAAAGTGCCATAATGGATGATCCATTGGCTCGGTAAACATACCTAAACTTGCTGCAACTAAGGGAACATTATCAATTATAGCTGAACCTACACCCATTAAAATAACAAGAACATCTAATGCAATGGTTTGTTTTAAATCTGTAGCAAATTCGAAAAGAACACCCAAAGATTCAAGTGCACCAACAGCCATTAAAATACCTAAGAAAAATAATATACTTGGCATTTCAATCGTAGTCAAAGCTTTATGAACTGGACTATGATGAGAACTGGAATCAGAAGAAGTTATTTTAGATAAACTATATTTTGAATTACTAAAAATTTCTGCAAATACAGAAACTACCCCTAAGCTTAACATCATACCAATGTATGGAGGTAAATGAGTAACAACTTTAAAAATTGGGACAAAAATAATTGCACTTAAACCTAATATTAACATCTTAGAACTATACTTATCAGAATCAGTGTCTGTTGATTTATTTAATTCGATATCACCTTTAAATTGAGGTAAAAATGAAGCAATAACAGTAGGTACTATCATACATACAATTGAAGGTATTAATAAATAATATATTAGCTCAATTGTTGAAACTTTATCTCCTATCCATAACATTGTTGTGGTAACATCGCCAATTGGCGACCATGCACCTCCTGCATTTGCTGCAATAATTATAAGACCTGCATACCATAATCGCATGTTTTTATCAGAAACTACTTTTTGTAATATTGATATAAGTACAATAGTAGCAGTAAGGTTATCAATAATTGCAGAAAGTATAAATGCTAAACCACAAAAAATCCAAAGGATAGTCTTTTTCTTTTTGTAGTTAATTAAATTTTTAATAACCGAAAAACCATTAAAATAATCTATAATTTCTACAATAGTCATAGCCCCAATTAGAAAAACCAAAATTTCTGCGGTTTTTCCTAAATGATGTAATAGAGTCTCCTCCATTAGATGCATTTTAGCATCATAAGCTAAATTAGCAAAACCGTCAACTAAACCATGAATAGCTGGACTGAACCAATTAGAAAAAGAATCTATATTTAAAGCAATTATTGCCCAAGAAATAGCCATCATAACCAAAGCCGGCACTAATTTATCTACCTTTAATGTGTGTTCTAATGTTATGGCCAAATACCCTAGAACAAATACTACAATGACTAATAATTCCATAATTTATATTTTTTTGAGACTCAATATAATGAATATTAAGTTTTTCTATAGTAAATTTTATTTAAATATTTCATAAATTTTACCTGTTGAGTGGTTTTTAGAT
>JABHBC010000087.1 GCA_018674025.1 Flavobacteriaceae bacterium | reverse complement strand
TATCAAACAGGAGTCTTCAATTTCACAAAAGGACCTTTAATAAACGAGACACTTACTGTTCAAAGACTATACCTGGGTCTTTTGTGTGTTTATAGTTTAATCTTTGTTATTGAAAGACTATTAAAAAATAGAAAAAAATACAATCTCTTTTTAGCAGTTTTTTTTGTTTTTTTTGTTTTTTTAATTGCTGGAAGAATTGCTATTGTTTCAGTTTTATTTATAATTATTTATTATGTTTTTATATTCTTAAAATCCTACATGAGGTATGTAGTAGCACTCTCAATACTTCTTTTAACATCTTTTGTTGTATTTACAAATAACAACTTATCCAAAAGAATTTTTCATTCAGACGACAATTTTAGAACTAGTTATTTTGAAAAAATAGAAATGCATGAGCCTCGATTCTTAATTTGGAAATATTCTTTTGAATTATTGAAAGAAACAAACTTAACCACAGGTAATGGATTCGCTAAAACAACAGAAAAATTAGTTGAAAAATACACAAACATAACTCAAGAAAAAAAGAGAAATTGGTTTATTGAAAAAGAATTTAATACACATAACCAATATCTCGATATTTTATTAAGCCAAGGAATCTTAGGGGCTTTTGTTTTTCTTATATTTCTTGTTCAGGCTTTTAAACTAGCCAAAGATTCAAAAACAAATCTGCTGTTGCTTGTTAGTATGTTAATCTATATGACAGTCTACAATAATTTTCATCGATTAATTGGAGTTTATCTTTTTTCTTTAATATTAATCTTCATTTTGTTAAATCAAGATGAAAAAAAATCAATAAAATGAAGAAAGCAATAGCAGTTGATTGGTTAGATAAATACGGAGGAGCAGAAAGGGTAATATCTTCTTTAACAAAAATATTTCAGTTTGAAACTTGTTACACTTTGGTAAACATAATGAGCAATGAAGACCAAAAGCTCGTTTTTTCAAATAAAAAAATTAAAATAAAGAAATCTCTACTTCAACTATTTAAAAGTAAGTTTAGATATTTCTTTTTCTTTTTCCCATTTTTTATTAAAAAAATTAAGGTTGACAAAGGAGTTCAATTAATACTTTCCTCATCATTTTCTGTTGCAAAAGGAATAAAAAAATCAAGCGTTAATCAAATACACGTTTCTTATATCCAAGCAAGAAATCAAAGATATCTTTGGGACGATGAGGATATATATTTTGGCAAAAAAATAAGATTTTTAATTTCACCTATTTTAGATTTTTTAAAAAAAAGAGATATTAAACAAGCTTCAAATCCTGATTATTTAATAGCAAATTCAAGATTTGTACAAAAATGGATTAAAGAAACCTATAAATTGGATTCAGAAATTATTTACCCTCCTGTTGATGTAGACAGTTTCAAGTTACAAAGAAACAAAGAGAATTATTTTGTCACCGCGTGTAGACTTGAACCTTACAAAAGAGTTGATTTAATTGTTCAAGCATTTAATAAAACTGATGAGAATTTAATTATTATAGGCTCAGGTTCTCAATATAATTATTTAAGAAGAATTGCCTCTAAAAACATCAAATTTATAGAATATTCAAACTCTTCTGTTGTTTATAATTATGTAAGTCAAGCAAAGGCATTTATTCATGCAGGAATTGAAGATTTCGGAATTGCTCCTGTTGAGGCTCAAGCTTGCGGTACACCTGTAATTGCTATTAAAAAGGGGGGGCTTGAAGAAACTGTCATTGAAAATAAAACTGGAGTTTTCTTTGAAAAACAAGATCCAAACGCAATTTTAGAAGCAATGAATCGTTTTAATAAAATTGACTTCGATTATGAATTTATTAGAAATCAATCTTTAAAATACAGTACGACTAATTTTGAATTAAAAATAAAGAAGTTTATAAAATCAATTGGCAAAAATGACAAAAGCTAAAACAAGAAGATACTCAGGTTTAATTAGCCCATTGTCTTATTTTATTGATATTTTAATAATTAATTTTATAGCCAGCTATTTCATCACTATTTATTTATATAAAGATTTTGAAATCAAACATTTTTTTGTGCTGTCTATTTTATGGATTCTTATTTCTGTATTTAATAGATTTTACTACATCTATAGATACACAAATATTCTAAAAATAATTAGCTTGCTTTTTAATCAAGTCTTGTTATTTACTTTGTCTCTTTTTTGTTTTTCAGGAATTTTTCCTAAACTAGAACTTGAGCCAAATTCAGTAATTACACTACTTATTCCAATTTCAATTCTAATATTTTTAGTTAAGATATTGACATACTATTCAATTAAGACATTTAGATCTTATTTTGGCGGAAATTACCGAAAAACTATAATAATAGGTAGTAGTAAAGAATCACAAAAGTTAGAACTTTTTTTTAATACAAATAAAGATGCCGGATACTTGCACAAAAAAACATTTTTAACCACATCAAAGGAGTCTGTTTTAGAATGTATCAGCTTCGTAGAAGAGCAAGAAATAGATGAAATATATTGCTCGACTGAAGATATTAAAGATGAAGAACTTAAGATGTTAATTAAGTATTGCGATAATAATTTAAAAACAATTAGACTAATCCCAAACCCAACTAAGCTAAATTCTAAAAAACTCATTTACGAAACGTATGATTCTTTACCAATACTTTCATTGAGAAAAGTTCCACTTCAAGATTCAGTGAATATGTTTTTTAAAAGACTTATAGACATTGTTATCTCTCTTTCAGTTATTGTATTTATTTTGAGTTGGTTGACTCCAATTATAGCTTTATTTATTAAAAAAGAATCAACGGGACCAGTTTTCTTTAAACAAATAAGAAATGGAATAAATTATAAGGAGTTTCGTTGTCTCAAATTTAGATCAATGATCGTAAACGAAGACGCACATAAGCAACAAGCTACAAAGGGAGATTATAGAGTAACTAATGTTGGCAAGTTTCTGCGAAAAACTAGTCTGGATGAGATGCCTCAGTTTATAAATGTCCTACTTGGCGACATGTCAGTAGTTGGCCCTAGACCACACATGATTAAAGAAAATGACAGGTATTATAAGACGGTTGATAAATACATGTTAAGACATGTGATTAAGCCCGGTATTACTGGCCTAGCTCAGGTAAGTGGATATCGAGGAGAAGTTCAAAAAGAATCTGACATTGTTAATAGAATAAAGTTTGATATATACTATTTAGAAAACTGGTCAATATTGTTAGATATAAAAATTATCTTTAGAACTATAGTAAACTCTATAAAAGGTGAAGACAAAGCATATTAGTTGTTCTTTTCCTTTTTTTAATAATTACAGATACATTATTTTTACAAAAAAACATCAATGAACATACTAATACTTGGTTCCGGAGGAAGGGAACATGCTTTTGCTTTAAAAGTAGCAAGCAGTAAATTAACTGACAAGCTTTATGTTGCTCCAGGAAATTCTGGCACCCAGCAAATTGCTACCAATGTTCCAATAGATATAAATGATTTTGAGGAAGTAAAAAGAGTATCTCTTAAATTTGGAATTAGCATGATAATTGTTGGTCCTGAAGACCCTTTAGTTAATGGAATACATGACTTCTTCTCTAAAGATGAACAAACTAAATCAATAGCTATTATAGGGCCAAAACAAAATGCAGCTAGTCTTGAAGGGAGTAAAGATTTTGCAAAAAAGTTTTTGGTTCGTCACAATATTCCAACAGCAGCGTATGCTACATTTACAAGAGAAAATTTGAACGAAGGCTTTGAATTTTTAAAAACTCTTACACCTCCATATGTTTTAAAAGCGGATGGGTTAGCTGCAGGAAAAGGTGTTTTAATAATTGATAATTTTGATGATGCAAAGAACCAATTAACCCAAATGTTAGTTGGTGAAAAATTTGGAATAGCAAGTTCTAAAGTAGTAATTGAAGAGTTTTTAGACGGAATAGAATTGAGTTGCTTTGTATTAACTGATGGAGTAAATTACAAAGTTCTTCCAACCGCTAAAGATTACAAAAGAATTGGAGAAGGAGACACAGGGCTCAACACTGGAGGCATGGGAGCAATATCCCCAGTTCCATTTGCTAATGAAAAGTTATTAAAAAAGATTGAAAAAAATATAATTATTCCTACAATACAAGGGCTTAAAAAAGACGAGATAGAGTATCAAGGCTTTATTTTTATAGGGCTGATCAATGTTAACAATGACCCAAAAGTTATTGAATATAATGTTCGAATGGGCGACCCAGAAACAGAGGTTGTTTTACCTAGAATTCAAAACGATATTGTAGAAATTTTTCAATCATTTAAAAATAAAACATTAGATAAAATTGAATTAAATGTTGACCATAGATCAGCAGCTACAGTAGTTTTAGTTTCAGGAGGATACCCTAGTAGTTATAATAAAGGAATTAAAATAACGGGGATTGACCACGCTGTTGATTCGACTGTTTATCACGCAGGGGCTATTCAAAAAAAGGAGGATGTTTATACAAACGGAGGAAGAGTGTTGGCAATCACTTCATTTGGTAACAATTTTCAGGAGGCTTTAACCAACTCTTACAAAAGCGCTTCAAGAATAAATTTTGAAGGGATGTATTATAGAAAAGATTTAGGCTTTGATTTATAAAAAAGAATGTGCAGAAATAGACTTATCTTCTTCTTGATTGTCATCAAACTTTTTTAATTGTAACATCCAGTATGTAAAAGCACATATAAATACAACGATGGAAATCCAAGTCATAAAATTAGCTACCCACCAATTGTCTAGTTCGGTAAATCTTAAAAAATCAAATGGAAAGAAAAGATAGTTCACAAATAAGTCTTCAATCCCATAAATTATATCTCTTATTAACATATTGTAGTATTTTTACATTGCAAATATACAAACTCTTTAAATGATAGCAACCTTTTTTACAAAATCAAACCCTATTCATTATGTCTTTGCGTTTATATACTTGTTTGGGCTTTTTTTAACTCATTTGAATTACAATGTTTTTAGTTTTTTAATTGGGGCTTTTTCTCTGTTTTTGTTACTAACCAGCGTTTTATTAGCTAATTTCATAATTAGCAAGAATGATTTAAATAAAAAAAACAACTATTCTTTAGTTGCTATTTGTTTTTTTATCGGCTTATTTATGGAACAAATTTTCTTTTTTGAAGATATATTAATAGCAAATGTATTTTTACTTCTTGCGATTAGAAAAATTTACAGCATCAGAAACCCAATAAATATCAATAAGAAAGTTTTTGACGCTTCCTTTTGGATTTTAATTAGTTCAGTTTTTTATATTCCTACACTATATTTTTTCATCGTATTAATTATCGCTTTACTATTATATTCACATTTTAATTTAAAAAATTTAGTAGTTGTTATTTTGGCAATAATTTCGGCAACTACTTTTTTATATTTATTAGAAATAATTAACTCTGGTTATCTTAACCCTGTAGATTTTATAAACCTTTTATTTTTTGACTTTCCAACACTTGATTATATTTCTTCTTTTTATGAAAATGTTTCAACTATTAATTGGCCTGTCAAAATAATTGTTTTTTTTAGTTTTCTCATTCCTCTAATATTTATATTTATATGGAATAGGGTTATTAAAACCAATGAAAGAAGAAGAACTACTACTTTAATTCTTTTGACAACCATATTAGCCTTAATAATTTATATTAGTAATCTCAACTCAATGTCCTTTATTTTTTTATTTTTCCCTTTAATTATAATTTTTACAAGTTGTGTTGAGCAGGCGAGAAGAGAACTAGTCAAAAACCTTGTTTTGTCTATTGGCTTATTAGCCCCTTATGTCTTAATTTTATTTTAAGTATTTTTGATTAATAAAATTTAAATTATGAAAGTAGAAGTATCAAACGGAGAGCTTATGGACAAACTTTCCATTTTAGAACTTAAATTAAAAAACATTACCGACTCTAAAAAGCTAATTAATATAAAGGTTGAGTTTAATGAACTAAACCCGCTGGTCCAAAAGTTATTTAAAAAATATAACCCTGCTGTTAACAAGCTGTACATTAAGCTTGCCGAAATCAATGGAAAACTTTGGGTTATTGAAGACGAAATTAGACAGTGTGAAAAAGACAAGAATTTTGGTACCAAGTTCGTGAAACTTGCAAGAGACGTATATTTTACTAACGATGTTAGGTCTGAGTTAAAAAAAGAAATTAACATATTAACAAATTCCGGAGTAATTGAAGAAAAATCATATGAAGATTATTCTTAACCACACATGAAACTTAGAAAACATATTCTTATTATTAGGCTTTCTTCAATGGGAGATGTAGCTATGGTTTCACCTGTTTTAAGAGAGTTGTTAGAGAATAATAAAAATTATAAAATTTCTGTGTTGACCAACTTTCAGTTTTTTCCTTTTTTTAGAGCCTTTAATGATGTTGATTTAATATCTTTTGATAAGAAAAAACAACATAAAGGATTGTTTGGAATGTTTCGACTTTTCAAAGAAATTAAAAAACTTGATTTAGATTATGTCGTTGATTTGCACGAAGTGCTTAGAACAAATTTTTTAAAAGCAGTCTTAAAAGTTCCTTTTTACCAAATTAATAAAGGAAGAAATGAAAAAGAAAGTTTAGTATCAGGAAAAATATTCGCTCCATTAAAAAGTACCCATCAAAGATATAGAGATGTTTTTGAAAAAATTGGGATTTCAATCAAACCATTATCAAAAACTCAAATACATAGAGTAGACATCTCAGATTTAAAATTAATTCCAAAAAACAATAAACTATTAATTGGTATTGCTCCTTTTGCTGCACATAAAGGTAAAGAGTACCCAATAGTGCAAATGGAAGAGGTAATAAAAGAAATTAATAAAGACTTTAATGTGATTTTATTTGGTGGTGGAAAAAAAGAAGAGTTTATTTTAGACGACTTAGCAGGCAAGCATTCCAATGTAATTAATATCGCTAACAAATTTTCTTTAGATCAAGAAATGGATGTGATTTCTAATCTTAGCATAATGCTTTCCATGGACTCTGCTAATGGGCACATTGCAGCTTTAATGGGAATTAAAGTTTTAACAATTTGGGGAGTAACTCACCCTTTTGCAGGATTTTCACCTTACGGACAAGCAGATAAAAATAATATTTTGGTTAACAGATTGCAATTCCCAAAAATACCTACTTCCATTTATGGAGAGAAATTTCCAAACGGTTATGAAAAGGCTATTTCTTCAATTTCTCCAAAAGAAATTATTTCAAAATTGAGAACCTCGGTTTAAACGTCATCAAAATCAATATCCAACTCATCTGATACTGCTACAGCTTGGCATGCTAAAATTAAACCATCTTCTATTTCAGACTCAGATAAAACAGTATTGTTTAACATTTTGACTTCACCTTTATTGAGTTTACCAATACAGCTTCCACAAACACCTCCATTACACGAGTAAGGAGCATCAATATCATTATCTAAGGCAGAGTCTAAAACGGTTTTTTTCTTGCTAGATTTAACCTTGGAAGTAAAATCATCAACAGTGAATGAGATTATAACATCCCCACTTTCAGACGAAACAAAACTGTCCTGCTTAGAGCTTGAAAACAGCTCGTAGAAAATATTTTCATTTAAAAACCCATTTTTTTCAAGTGCTGACGATACACTGTTTAGCATTTTTTCAGGACCACAAATATATAATGAGCTTTGCTGAGGTTTAAATTTGTTTTCTGGAAACTCTAAAAGGCTAAAAATATTAGACTCTGTTATTCTTCCAAATTGGTGAGAAGCTATCTTTGTAGAAGTGAAAACAAGCTTAACAAAAAATCTAGACTGAAACCGATCTTTTAGCTCATTAATCTGACTAAGAAACATAGTGGTTTCTTCAGATTTGTTTGAATAAATTAAATAAAAATTTTTATCAGTATTAAACAAAATCTGTTTTAACATTGACATTATCGGAGTAATTCCACTTCCTGCTGCTATAGCAATAATACTATTAAAATTATTTCGAATTGTAAATCTTCCTCTAGGTTCAGACACTTTTACCGAGTCTCCAATTTTTACTGATGAATTTAAAAACGAAGACATATGCCCATTTTCAAGCTTTTTCACACCAATTGACAAGTCTTCATCAACATGAGAACAAATAGAATAATCTCGAATTAATTCAATGCCATCAATATTAAGCTTTAAACTAGTGTATTGCCCTGCAGAATAGGTATATTTTTTTTTTAATGCTTTTGGGACTTCAAAAGAAATCACAACTGAGTCAGAAGTTTCTCTAACAATATTTTTAATATCTAAATTATGAAAGTTCGCCATTAACGCTTATTATAAAATTAAGAAACAAAGATATTGAACTAATTATATAAAATAATAATTAATTTAGCGTGATTATATACAATAAACATATATTATACGTTGTTATATTACAATTAAAAAAATCAAGTGAAGGTTTCTTACAGAAGTTTAAATTTATTGGTACTTGCTGCTTTAATTCTTAGCGGTTGCTCAAGAAAAAAAGACAAGTTCTTAAATAGAGGGTTTCATTCGATGACCACAAAATATAATTATCTATATAATGGAAACAACTTATTAAATCAAGGAAAATTTGAAATTAATGAGAATGTTTTTGATAATTTTTGGGAGATACTTCCAACTGAAACAACACAGGTTAGAGAAGGGCAAACTAAGTTAAAAATTAAAGGAGAGCAAAGCGCCAGCTTATTTGCTC
>JABHBC010000086.1 GCA_018674025.1 Flavobacteriaceae bacterium | reverse complement strand
CAGTTCGAACCTGGTCTCTCGCTCTTTTAATTTTTTCATTATCTTTATATTATCCAAATAAATATTGCGAGAGTAGCTCAGTTGGTAGAGCGTCAGCCTTCCAAGCTGAATGTCGCCAGTTCGAACCTGGTCTCTCGCTCTTTTTCTTTTTTTTTACAATTGCCGATGTAGCTCAGGGGTAGAGCGTTTCCTTGGTAAGGAAGAGGTCTCGAGTTCAATTCTCGACATTGGCTCTTCTTTAAATTACTATTTTTATAATATTTATTTATTTTAACTTTAAAATATTTTGATATACTGCTATTATTTCTTTTTAGTCTAAATAAGAATTTTGTTTAAAAGTCTATTTAAATTGTTTCTAAACACTTATGCACATACTTTTGAGTAAATAAAAATTATTTAACTATGGAAAATTTATCTTTAAGTAACAGCTGTGTTAACTGTGAAAATTTAAAAAATAATTCAATTTGTGACTTTCACAAAATTGCAGTTAGCGAAAAGTACACATGCGAAGAATTTGAAAATAATCCTGTTTAATTTATACTTTAAATAAGAAGTATATCTTACATTTTTTTTTAAATATTAATTATAAATTATAATTAATAACCAATCTTTTTTATGTAATTTAATGTAATGAAAACATTTTTTTTAGTTTTTTATTCATTTACATTATTTATCAGTTCATTTCACCCTTTACATGCAGATGAATCCTTTATTTCTGAACGGGTTACATTTACAAGTCATAACCCTTTCTCTTTTAGCGATGTTATAAATAGTTATGAGAAATTAAAAAAACAAGAAGTTTTTGGAAATCTAGTTATCCCTTATGACTCTTTGAACCCTAACAAAAAGTTTCCTTTAATTATTGGTGTAGCTGGTAGTATGGGATGGAAAAGTCACCACCTTGATTATTTAAAAATGTATCAAGATTTAGGCTTTGCAACTTTTGAGTTAAATAGTTTTAAAAGCAGAGATATTGAATCAACAGTAGGAGAGCAGAATCAAGTTACTACCGCAGCAATGATTGTGGATGCTTATAAAGCATTGGAAACCTTATCAAATCATCCTTCAATAAATAATGATAAAATATCAATAACAGGCTGGAGTTTGGGTGGAGCTGTTACATTGTTTTCAGCTTGGCTTCCACTAAAAAGAGCGATTAATAAAGATTTAAATTTTGCTTCACATTTAGCCTTCTATCCACCATGTTTTTTTGAACTCGAAAATTTAGAATTTTCACAATCACCAATTCACATTTTAATCGGTGAGGTGGATGATTGGACCCCTTCAGCTCCTTGTGTTGATCTTGTAAATCAGCTAAGTAATTTTTCAAATATTGATATAACTGTATACAAAGACTCTCATCATGGTTTTGATAGAGAGGGTGGTTTAGAAATTAATCAAAACGGATATAGTTTTAAAGATTGTATGTTTAAACTAACTGAAGATGGAGATGTTTTAATGAATTATTTAAATATACCAATGTCTAATGCATTTCTTCAAAAAGTAGGTTTCTTATTTTGCGCAACTAAAGGAGTAACTATTGGAGGTAATTCTTACGCGAGAGAACAGTCATTTAAATTTGCTAGTGATTTTATGATTAAGACTTTGAATTAAAAATTAGTTTAATATTTTTATTAATCTAATAATTATTCTTTTTGACTTTTGACAAATTCTTATTTATCTACTTATTTTTTTTAAAATTCTTGTTTTTAAAATGTATTATTAAGTTATTGATAATCAATTGCTTTATATATTTTATTAATATTTCTATTATTAATTTTTTTAACTTTTAATTTTTTATATTTAGAAATTAATTACTTTAATTTTTAATATTATGAAAAAAAATTACTCACTTATATTTTTATTTTTGTTTTCATTTAGTTTCGTATTTTCTCAAGTTCAAGTTGGGAATGGTACTGTTACCAATGAAGAACTTCCTATAGAACCCTACTATGGCTATACTTATAGTCAGGTAATTTATACTTCTGCTGAAATAAATAGTTCTGGGGATATTTCAGGTGTTTCTTACACTGCCACTGCAGAAACTACTTTAGAAAGTAGTTCTGACTGGACAGTTTACATGGCTCATACTTCTAACTCTAGTTTTGCTGATGGAGATTCTTGGGAGCCATTTGAGAATTTTACTCAAATGTTTTCTGGGACAGTTTCTATTTCCGATGGTGTAGTTACTATTCCTTTTGATACTCCTTTCAGTTACAATGGAACTGATAACTTGGTTATAGCAGTTGAAGAAAATCAAGCTGGTTATGATTCTTCGGGACATGATTTTTATTGCACCTCTACATCTGAAACTAGAGCTTTAACCTATTATAGTGATGGAACTAATCCAGATCCAGCAGATCCACCATCTGGACAAACAAGAAACTCAATTGCTAATGTAACTTTAAATGGTATTTCTCAAAGTTGTGCTAATCCAACTCTATCCTTAGACGGTTTAACAAATAATTCGGCTACAGTATCTTGGAGTGCAACTGACGTTACCTCCTTTGAGTATGTTTTACAATCAGCTGGTACAGGTGAGCCTACTGAATCTGGTACTATTACTTCAGAAAATTCTATTGCTTTTACTGACTTAGTTGAGGGTACTGCTTATGAAATTTATGTTAGATCAGTTTGTGGGGAAACTTACAGTGGATGGATTGTTCTATCATTCACACCCCCTCCAACCGGTAGTACTTCAGATAATCCTATAGTTATCGAAAGTTTACCATATAATACATCTGATGATACTGTTAATTATGGAGATGATTACACAAACACAGCTACCGGATGTGAAAACGGATCAGGAAACTATTTAGGTGGTGATGATGTGGTTTACAGCTATACAGCAAATGCAGATACATCAATTAATATATCTTTAACACCCGCAGCTACATACTCAGGCATATATGTTTATACTGATAGTTCTGATATTGGCGTGAATTGTTGGCTAACAATGATTTCAAGTACAAGTGCAGCTGAAATGATTTTTGATTTAGATGTTTTTGAAGGAATCACGTATTATTTTGTAATTTCTACATGGCCATCACCTCAAAATGTTGCTTATGATTTGGCTATTATTGAAAATACATGTGTTCAACCGTCTGTTTCAACAGCAATTGATGCAAATTGTAGTGCAGGTGAAGGAGTGTTTTATGTTTCAGTCGATATTACAGATTTAGGTTCATCAACGCAATTGACGGTTGAAGATGGTGTAACTTCATTAACAGCAAACGAAGCATCCATTTTAAATTTTGGCCCATATGATAGTGGAGCAACGGTAAATATAAATGTTGTGGCTGACGATTCTAATTGTAATGATTCTTTTGAATTAACTTACACCTGTCCACCTACAGGTTCTATGGCTGATGACCCTATTATTATAGATAGTATCCCATATAGCACCAGTGATGACACCATTAATTATGGAGATGATTATACTAATTCAGCAACTGGTTGTGATGGCTCTGGATCTTATTTAGGAGGTGATGATGTAGTTTATTTGTATACAGCTACTACTGACACTACTTTAAATGTTGCTTTCACACCTGAAGGAACATGGTCTGGTATATATGTATTTGCTAATAAAGAGGATATAGGAGTTAACTGTTGGATAGTGAATTCTACAAATAGTGCTGCTATTGCCAGTTCGTTTGAACTTACAGTTGTTACTGGACAAACATATTATTTTGTTATATCCACATATCCTTCGCCTCAAAATGTTGCTTATTCTTTAAATATAACTGAATTATTATGTGCTACTCCAACTAACTTAACAGCATCTGATGTAACAGCATCAAGTGTAGACATCTCATGGGATGTTAATGATGCGGCTTCTTGGGAGTATGTATTAACAACCGCAGAAGATTCTTCAGTTCCAACAGAGGCAGGTAATTCAATTGCAGAAGCTTCACTTACAATAGATTCCTTATCTCCGATTACAGAATATGTGGTTTGGGTACGAGCGATTTGTTCAGATGGAACTACTAGTGAATGGACTAGCATTTCTTTTACAACGTTAATTCAAGCTCCTGGTTGTGGTGAAAGTATTTCTCAATACAATTACCCTAACGCGTCTAGTGGAGGTTCAACATTTGATGATAATTTTGATATTGCGAATGATTACTCTGCTGATTTATTGTTTAGTACTACAGCTGGGGATCAAGATGGTGATGGAAACACGGATAATATTTCTGTTACTATTAGTGGTTCAACTGAAAATAATTATGATTGGGTTTTTATAACTAATGGTGCAGGTGAATTATTATATGGACCAGCCTCTGGTACTCAGGACGCTGTTGTAACATCAGCTGATGGAACAATAAACGTTTACCTTGCTGCAGATACAAGTGTTCAAGGCGGTCCAATTAGTTTTGATGTAAGTTGTGCTGGTTTATCAGTTAATGACTTTGATCTTTCTGATTTAATGATCTATCCAAATCCTGCAAATGGTGATTATGTAACTATACAGTCATCTGTTAGTGGAGAAAAGAATATAGAAGTGTATGATATTACTGGAAAGAGATTAATTAATACAATACTAAATTCTGACAAACTAGATGTAAGATCTGTTAGTTCTGGTGTTTATTTAGTAAAAGTTACTATCCAAGGTCAAACTAAAGTATCTAAATTAATTATTAGATAATAACTAATTTATATCAAATAAAAAGCACTCTACTTATTAGAGTGCTTTTTTTGTTTAAGAAACAAACATAGTTTATTTATAATTAAAGTTTTATAACTAATAATACAAACGTGTTAATTATTATTAAACTATCATGGTATGGTATTTAATTCTAAAAAAGCTATTATGAGTAAACCTTTAGCATTCTTTCTCTCAATATTGGTTTTATTAACAAGTTGTGGTACTGTAAATCAACCTAAATTTAAAAACAACAATAATCATAAAGATTTAATTTTCAGTAAATACGGAGAATCAACTATTATAAAAAATGATGATAATTATGAAACATGGATTTATGATTATGGGAGTTTTTTAAAAAGTAACAGAGAAGTTATTTTTAATAAAGAAAATAGAATAGTGTCAAACAAAAAAATATTATCTCCACCAGCTTATTTATTTCGAAATATATTAGCCCCAGTTGTAATTTTAGCATTGATTATTGGTGGAGCTGCATCTGGAGGTGGAGGAATTCCTATTATGTAGTTTGAATTTTAAGTAAAAAATTTAAACTTTCATTTTAATATATTTGTGAAAAAAAATAACCCCTTACTATGAGACCATTATTAATCTTAATATTATTCTTTTTTTCTTTTACAATTAAAGCACAGGACTGGAAACAAATGATGGATGATCCTATTTATAATATCTATGAGGTAGTTGATGCTGCTGAAGCTTACTTTGAAAATATTGACAAAAATAAAAAGGGCTCTGGTTGGAAAAAATACCAAAGATGGTTATTTGAAAACGAACCAAAATTTTATCCTAGTGGAGATAGAATGCAAGTTGATCCATATTACGCATCTAAAGCTTATAAGAATTTTTTAAAAACAAATCCTTCTGCTCAAAAATCAATCTTTGATAGTGAATGGGAAGAACTTGGCCCTTATTACATTGAAGAAGTTACTGGTCATTATGCTGTAGGGCTTGGTAGGGTAGAATCATTTTACATAGATGATGACCCAAATATTATTTATTTAGGATCAAGAAGTGGAGGATTTTGGAAAACTTCTAATGGAGGTGAAAACTGGGTAAATACAACTGACGATTTGATTGCAACTGGAGTTAATACCATTGCTGTTAATCCAAATGATTCTAATAAGATTCTGATTAACATTAGAAATTCTAATAATGGAACAACTCATGGTATTTATTACTCAATTGATGGTGGAGAAACTTGGACTTTAACTAATTTTAATCCAGAGAATTTAAACTGGGGTGGGTTAGGAACTAATGATAGAATTAACTTAATAAAATATCATCCATCAATTCCAAACCTTGTTTTTATTGCAACATCTAAAGGGTTATATAGGTCTTCGGATAATTTGATAACTTGGAATCTAGTTGGTCAACCTTGGGATAATTTTAGTCAAATTGATTTTCATCCGACAAACAACTCAATTGTTTACGTATCCAAAACCAACGAAGATTCTAATATTTTAATATCTAACGATACAGGATCTACTTTTAGTAGTTCTGGTTCAATATTATTCAATAACTCCAATATTAAAATATCTATTTCAAATAATTGTGAAAACTGTATTTTTCTTGGTTCAAGTGATGGAATATGGAAATCAACTGACTTGGGAGCAAGTTTTGAGGTGATTTCTGGTTTGTATATAGAAGATATATCTAATTATGGAGCATTTGCGGTTAGTGATGTAAATTCTGATGTAATTTTATATGGAGATATTGATACGCATATGAGTTTT
>JABHBC010000085.1 GCA_018674025.1 Flavobacteriaceae bacterium | reverse complement strand
ATCATTATGAAAAATAGGGTTTCCCAAAATTACTTGTGCCTCTTGATAAAAATTATTGAACTGCATAAATTCATCGTAGTAGTAAAAAGGAATGCCAAAACCATCAGGAATTGTTCCTTCTGTAAATCCAAAATTTCTCATGGTTGCAACGTTAGAGCACTTTGCACCAAATGCAGTAGACATCTCAAATTCAATATCGTCTAATGGAACTATATCAGTAATACTTAAATCACGAATTGGAATCTGAGGCTCTGTGGGTCTAAGATCTTCATACCATTCATTAACTTCAGCTAAAGTAGCCTCTCTAATTTCAAACTGTTCGCTTTCAACTTTATAATAAATGTAGTTCCCCAAAAGACTTGATATTGCATTATTTGATAATGGGTCTGCTATATATGCATTTGGTACATTATCTTGAATAGCTCTTAAGTTAACATGTGATAGTGGGGTTTGCATAACTGAGGTAATTATTCCTCCGACTCTAGGCAAAGAATTAGGTAATGCATCGTAAAGAACAATATCTCTACTGCCTGGTGTTTCATTAAGATCTTGCATATGTCTAAAGAATCCATATCCTTCTGCCTCGTGAAAAGGAACATAATTAACTTCAGCAAAAACATCAGTTTCTAAAACTACATCTATTCTAGAATCTACAAAATCCTCTGCGTAATTGTTGATGTGATTGTTTTCAGAAGATTGACCTATAAAATGATTCATGTTATTTTGTAAAAAAGGCATGCTAGCTGCTAATAATTCATAGGTTCTTTGTCTGTCTTCAAAATTATAAGCATCTCCAAAAGAAAAATTGAATGAGTAGGTCCCTATAATACCATTTGGAAGAATGTCATTAGGATTAAAAACTATTTCTCCAGAGCTGTCATCTCCAATAACAGTAGCATCAATTCCATTCCAAAAGCTTGCATGTATCGTATATGTATTACTATTAATGAAATAAACCTTTGGTTCAGATGTATCTCTATCTAGTATTCCGAACTTAACATACAATTGATCATCTAGAAAAGGAGCCCAGCCAACATTATTGACCGTGGCTAAACTCATAAATGTTTCAGCATCTGGTATTGAAGTAGCTCCATCAATAAAATCAATTGCTTCTGCGAAGTTAAGAGGTCCATCAGTAGGCATGTTATTAAACTCAGTAATATCATCTATACCATCCCCATCGTAGTCATCAGGATTTCCCATGTCATGATCTGTTATAGTGTAGTTTTCTAATGGGTATGCTGCACCAGACTCTGAAATTATCATCGTACCATTGACACCAATTGTGATTGACACTGCCCAATTAAATGTTGGACTATGTTGTGCATGAAGCACATAGTATTTGCCATCTTCAGCCTCAATTGACAATTGCACCTGCCCTAAGTTATTTACTGAGTAATTATCTATTTCTACGTTTTGGGCAGGAGAGTAAATGTGAAAAGTGATTAAACAAAGAATTGATAAAAAAAATCTTTTATTCATTGTTAAAAGCTTTGTTTAAAGAGTTGTTAAAAAATTAAAGATACAAATGTTTTTATTTTATAGTATTATAAAGGGAGTTTAATTGCCTCCCAACAAATGTCCGAATATTCAATAATTGATTTAATAATTAATCATGGTTTAATCAATACAATCTAAAACTGTATTTAATAGATGAAGTCGGCCTTGGTTGTTATAAATTACCACTTGATAAATTCGATTATAAATATTTAAATCAAAAGCTCCAATTTCTTGACCTACTAAAAGCCCGGCTAACACTCCTGTGGTATTACTGTGTCCAACAACCAGTGCATTTTGCTTATTTTTTATTAAGAATTTTGAAAAGCTTTCTAAATCTTGAGCATCATATTGTTTAATTACCATGTTTTTAGAAATAGATGTTGGCAATGCAGTGTTTTTAGTCCGGATGTAATTTGTGCTATATATAGCATCAAGCTCTACATCCATTAAGAATGTACTTAAATTTTCTGATCTTTTCTCACCGCATTTAGTTAGAGGAGGGTCTGTGGAATTATTAGAAAACAAATCTTTTTCTGCGTGTCTAACTAAATATATTGTAAAAGTTTCATTGCTTTCTTGTGAATGAATATTGAATTGAACCCCTAGAATCAGTAAAATAATTATGAAAAATTTCTTCATATCGTAGAATTAAATGATTTTTTGGTTGATTATCAGTTAAGACAAATAAAAATAGTAATTTAAATATAAAATTTATTTCTATCTAAATTTTAATATTAGAGATGTCATAATTACAAAAGGTTTTCGTTAATCAGATATTCTGCAATTTGTACAGCGTTAAGAGCAGCTCCTTTTCTAAGATTATCACTTACAACCCATAAGTTTAATGCATTCTCTTTTGAATAATCCCTTCTAATTCTACCAACAAAAACATCATCTTTCCCTTGTGATGTTAAAGGCATTGGATATAAACTTTGCTTAACATCATCTTGAATTGTAACACCACTTGTGTTTTTTAATATTTT
This sequence comes from Flavobacteriaceae bacterium, assembly GCA_018674025.1. Classification (GTDB taxonomy): domain Bacteria; phylum Bacteroidota; class Bacteroidia; order Flavobacteriales; family Flavobacteriaceae; genus SGZJ01. The sequence continues at coordinate 1,582 of JABHBC010000085.1, read as the reverse complement.
CAAAACATCACTAACTTCAAAAGGATTACTAAACTCTACATTAACTGCTTCGCTATGGCCTCCCATAACAGGAATTCTGACAGCAGTTGCAGTAATACAAATAGAATCATCAGAAAGAATTTTTTTAGTTTCATTTACTAATTTCATTTCTTCTTTTGTGTATCCATTTTTTTCAAAAATGTCACAATGGGGTATAGCATTTTTATAAATTTTGTACGGATAAGCTTTTTCGGATTCTTTTCCAATAGTTTCACTTTCTAGCTGATTTATAGCTTTAACCCCAGTTCCTGTGACTGATTGATAAGTAGAAATAACTAATCGCTTAATATTAAATTTATTGTGTAATTCAGATAAAGCAATGACTAATTGAATAGTAGAACAATTTGGGTTTGCAATAATTTTATCTTTTTTAGACAATAAATGAGCATTAATTTCAGGAACAATTAATTTTTTTGACGAATCCATTCTCCATGCCGAAGAATTATCAATTACTGTAGATCCAATTAATTTAAATTTAGGCGCCCATTCAATAGACACATCGCTTCCAGCTGAAAAAAGAACAATATTTGGCTTTAACTTAAGAGCTGTATCTAAACTAACAATTTCATAGGCTTTTCTATTAAAATTAATTTTTTTGCCAATGCTACTTTTAGATGCGACTAAAATTAATTTAGTTAAAGGAAACTTTCTTTCCTTTAATATTTTTAATAATACCGATCCAACTAAACCAGTTGCCCCTATGATTGCTAATTTCATTTAATTAAATTATAAATTTTCTTTCAATTCTTCGTGATAGAGCAGTTAGTAATTCATAAGAAATAGTACCTACAGACTCTGCTAATTGTTCAGCACTGTGTTTTTCATTAAAAATTATAACTTCATCGCCCTCTTCACAATTAATTTTAGAAATGTCTACCATTAACATATCCATACAGACATTTCCAATTATTGGCGCTTTTTTGTTTTTTATAAAAACAAAACCATTATTATTCCCATAAAGTCTAGAAATTCCATCAGCGTGACCTAAAGGGATTGTACCAATTTTTTTATTTGTTTCAGTAATATATCCTCTATTATAACCAACACTATCCCCTTTATTTATAAAATGAATTTGGGAAATTGAAGACTTTAAACTGACCACAGGAATTAGACTTTTATTTTTGGTTAATTTATTGGAAAAGCCATATAAACCTATTCCGCATCTGACCATATCAAAATGAGCTTCAGGAAAATTAATAATACCTGAAGTGTTACAAAGATGTACTATAGGCTTATCACTAATGTTTTTTATTATTTTTGTAACTGACTTTGTAAAAAGAGAGATTTGTTTTTGAGTGAAATCAAACTCTAATTTGTCTTCACTTGACGATAAATGTGAATATACTCCATCTATTTTGATAAAATTATCATGGTTAATTGAGTCTATTAATTCACTTATTTCTTTTGAATTAAAACCTATCCTGTTTAGTCCTGTGTTTATTTTTAAATGAACTGGGTAGTTTTTATTTTTTTTTGTGCTTAGAATTTCTTTAAAGAGTTCTAGTATTTTAAAGCAATATAAAGTTGGTATTAAATTGTGCTT
>JABHBC010000084.1 GCA_018674025.1 Flavobacteriaceae bacterium | reverse complement strand
ATTTCCCAACATATGAAATTTCAAAATTATTTTCAAAAGGTCTGTAGTATATACCCCAATCTGCTTTCTTACTCTCCGCAACGTGATCCGTTAAGGCTACTTCTCTATATCCAGTTCTACTTACTACCTGACTTGGGACTAAAGCTTCTATCCCAGCTGGAGCTATTCCTAGAGCTACTAATGTTTCCGCAACTCCTTTAATATCTGTAGCAACTTCATCACCATAGATGTTAATACCATCATGGTCGTAATCTGCTCTAGTTAGACCTCTACCAAATTTATCTTCTTCACTATCAGCTATCCAATCAGTACCAAGTAAGTATCCAAAGTTTGCTTTAATAGCAAGCTTGTCACTAAACTTATGTCCAAAACGAATACTTAAATCTCTGTAAGTATTATCTCCAGCAGCTTCTTGTGAAGTTATTCCTTGTTTATATTGTCCACTTAACCCTGTGTGGTCAAATGGGTTTTTACTATTCATTAAAAGAATACCGTTAAATGCATTTGCACCATATAGTGCAGAAGATGCGCCTGGTAATAATTCAACGCTCAATACATCCGTTTCAGTCATCCCTAGTAAGTTACCTAATGGGAAATTTAAAGCAGGAGCAGAATTATCCATTCCATCAACTAATTGAACAAATCTTGTATTTGCAAATGTTGCAAATCCTCTTGTGTTAATTGCTTTAAAAGTTAAACTGTTAACGTTTATATCAACTCCTTTCATGTTTTCTAATCCGTCATAAAAATCAGCAGATGCAGTGTTAGCAATTTCTTTAACACCAAATCTTTCAATTGTTACTGGAGATTCGAATATTCTTTGTGGAGTTCTAGATGCAGATACAACAACTTCATCTAAAAAAGTGCCATCTTCTAGTTCAAAATTAACTGTGCCTGAAGAATCAACATTTTGTGATGACGATTGGAATCCAACCATACTAGCTGTTACTGTTACTGATCCTTCAGAATCAGAAGTAAAAGAATAGTTTCCATCAAAGTCTGTAACCGCGCCAGATGAAGTTCCATCAACGATGACATTTGCACCGGTAAGTGGTTGCCCATTTTGGTCAGTTACGCTTCCGTTAATTGTGGTTTGTGCGTATGAAATGACACAAAAACACATCATAAAAATTTTAAGAATTGTTCTCATAATTATTAGTTAGTTATTATTATAAGTATACAATATATGTATATAATCTGTTAACTCAATGTAAATTTGGCAAAAAAACACATTTAAATCAATATTATATTTAATAAATATGCTATAAAATTACTAATTTGATATTTAATTCACATTTAATTTAAATTTATTATGAATATTTATTATATTTTTAACATAATAGATGAATTATGTCAGATTGACTAAATTATGCTTAAAAACCCCATCAAAATGTTATAAAATCGACAAAAAAGCTAAAAATTGATGTATTAAAAAATATCTACTTCATCATGATTTTAACAACTTCAGTTGTAAAAATTACTGTATGATATAAAGTAAAACTAAAAAATAATGACATATGCTTCCACCCAAAACAAACATATGCCATATAGCATGGGAATACTTAATTTTTTCAAGTCTATAAAAAATAATTCCAAATGAATAAAATAGACCGCTTATTACAAGTAGAATTATAGCGCTAGTCTCTAAAGAGTTCATAATGTTTTTAAAGTCTACCACTACTAACCACCCCATAGTTAGGTACAAAAACAGCGAAAACTTTTCATATTTTCCTGTGAAAAATAGTTTAAAAATAGTTCCAATTATAGCAATTAACAAAACTGCAGTAAAGATTTTTGTTCCCGAATCAGAGTATAATGTTATTAAACAGACAGGTGCGTAGGAACCTGCGATTAAATAGAAAATACTTACATGATCAAAAACTCTAAATTTTCGTTTTAAGTCCAAATTGGTTGAATAATGATATAATGTTGATGCTGAATAAAGGCATATCATTCCAAATTCAAAAAATAAGATACTTTGAAAACTAAAATCAGTAAGGTTTTGATTGTAATAGAGCAAAACAGGTAGCCCTATGATGCTAAGTATAAGCCCAATAAAATGAGTAAGAGTATTCCAAAACTCTTCTTCTTTAGTTTGCTCCATTAATTAGCCTTTATGAGAGCCATCACAAAATGGTAATTTTTTTGATTTTGTACATCCACATAATGTAAATCTACTTCCATGTTCAATTTTGTTGCCATCTAAATCAGTTAAATCAATTAGACCTTCAACAACTATTTGTCCTTTGTCTTTTCTGTAAATACGTGGTGTTTTTTTCTCCATTATAAGTTAGATGTATATTCCATTAAATACGTACAAATCATAGCTCCATAAGTTCCAACCACATAGCCAAATACAGCTAACAGAACCCCAACAGTAGCTAAAGATGGGTGAAAAGCAGCGGCGACTACTGGAGCAGATGCTGCGCCACCAACATTCGCTTGACTTCCAACAGCAAGAAAGAAGTATGGAGCTCTAATTATTTTAGCAGTTAATATTAATAATAAAGCATGAATGGTCATCCAGATTACACCTATTAATATTAATTTTGGCTCATCAAGAATTGAGCCTAAATCCATTTTCATACCAATTGTGGCAACGAGAACATATATAAACACACTTCCTATTTTACTGGCTCCAATTCCTTCATAATTTTTTGCTTTTGTAAAAGATAGACCAATCCCTACAAATGTTGCGATAGTAATCATCCAAAAGAATTTAGATCCAAAAGATGACAAGCCTGAAGATTTATCAGCCACAGAATCAAAGTTATTAATTAAAAAGTTTGATATAATTTCTGCACCTAAATGAGATAGTCCAACTGTTCCAAAAGCGACGGATAGTAATATCATGTAATCAGTTAATGTTGGATTTCTTTGGCTATTATTAGAAAATAAAATTACTTTTTCTTTTAATTTTTCAATTGCTGTCGTATCTGCTTTTAACCATTTGTTTATTCGATCTTTTTTGCCAATTCCAAGTAGAATAATAGCCATCCAAATATTTGCAACAACAATATCAACTAGGACCATACCTCCATATTTTTGAGGATTATACTCAAATATTTCTAACATAGCTGCCTGATTAGCACCACCACCTATCCAACTACCAGCTAAAGTTGACAAACCTCTCCAAATAGCATCTGGTCCTGCTCCGTTAAATAATTCCGGAAAGAAACCTGACAAGATTAATATAGCCAAGGGACCACCAATAACTATCCCAATTGTTCCAGTAAAAAACATTACTAATGCTTTATAACCAAGATTGTATATAGCTTTTAGATCGATACTCAAAGTCATAAGTACTAATGAAGCAGGAAGTAAGTATCTACTGGCAATATAATAGGTTTGAGATTCTTCAGAGGAAATAACACCCAAGGAATTAAATATTGCTGGTAAGAAATAGCACATTAATAATCCAGGGATAACCTTGTAAAATTTATACCAAAACCCACTTTTTTTTGATTCGGTAAAAAAAACAAAACCAAGAGAAATCATTAAAATTCCAAAAACAATAGCATCATTTGTAAAAGGCATAAACTATGAATTAAATTTTTTAATGAATATAGTAAAAACAATATATTTGTAGCATTATTTAGTCGATGAAAAAATTAATAATTTTATTAATATTTATAGCATATTATGATATTAATGCACAATCTTTAAGTATTCAAGTTAAAGATTCTCTTACTTTAACTCCAATACCTTTTTCAACAGTTTCTTTTTCTAATAACAAAGGGTTAATCTCGGACGAAAACGGAATCTTTCAACTGATTACATCTGAGCTGATAAATCAAGATTCTTTATTCGTTTCATCAATGGGTTACCAAAAAGCATCTTACCCATTAGTAAAATTTAAGGACAGTATTATATTTTTAAGTCCAAATCCTGTTGTTTTAAATGATGTGATTTTAACTAATAAAAGACTTAGCTCTATTGAAATTATTCAAGAGGTATATAAAAATATTCATAAAAATTATGAAAAGGGTCTTACCAAAAATAAAATATTTTTAAGCAAAAGGTCTAGCTCAAAAACAATAAGATTTAACACTAGTAAATTTAAATCATCCATAAAAGAAATAAATTATTCATTACTTGATAGTATTTCAAATAATCTTTCAAAAGAGAATGAAAATGCTTTAGAAATTTTGTGTTACCAATTTGGAAATATTGAACAAGACAAGCAAAAGATTAGCTTAATTAAAGCTAGAGAGACATATAACAAAGAGGACGAAATACTAGAATCTTTAAATACTAAGTTAGAGTTGTATCTAAAAGAAAACATAAAGTCTGATTCTTATTTTAAAATTAAATCCGGACTTTTTGGAGGTGATCTTGAAGTAGATGGTTTACATGATTTTGATAGTACTGATTTAGAAGTTATAAGTAAAAAAAATGAAGAGGATTTGAAACGAAAAAAGAACTTTGCAGGTTATCAAAAAAATACTATTAATAATTTTTATTCTACTCTTTTTTTCAATGAAGATTCTGATT
>JABHBC010000083.1 GCA_018674025.1 Flavobacteriaceae bacterium | reverse complement strand
ATAGTTAAAGTCATATTTTCTGATACATCATATCCAAAAGAAAGATCTGTGATAACTTTTTCTGAAAACACTGGATGAATTCTCTCCGTTGGTATTATTGGTGATGTTACTGTATCTGGATTTGTTACTGCTCCAAAAAATGAATTTCTTAAAAAGATATTCCAGTTATCTCCTCTTAACATATGTCCAAGGTTTGCTTTGAATCTAGGAGTAGCTTTTTCTAGGAAATAAGATTCTCTTTCTCCAAAATAAGTTCCGGCTTGAGAAGCCAACACACTAGAAGAATTAATTTCGTCTACTCTTTGTGTGTAAGCAAATGTTACAGCTAAATCACTCGATAAAGTTAATTCACCTACATTTCCTTTGTGAGAAACTACTACATCAAAACCTCTAGTTTCGGTGTCAATAGCATTTGCAAAGAAACGAGCTGATTCTGCATCAGTAACAATTCCGTCAGGGATTGAAAAGTTTCCAGTTAAAACAACTCTGTCATCAATTCCAGTAAAGAAAGCATCAGCTGTTAACGTTAAATTTGCATCAGGTATTTTTGCTGTAATTCCAAAACTTGCACTAAAAGATTCTTCTTGTTTTAATTGTGGAATTCCTAAAGCACCAGCTATTTGACTGTCATTAGAGAATGTTCCAACTTCATATGGAACACCTGAAATAAAGTTAGTACTAATTGTATTAAAGTTTAACTGAGCTAAAGATGGTGCTCTAAAACCTGTACTTGCAGCAGCTCTTAAATTAACATTGTCGCTTAATCTAACAATTCCTGCTAATTTCCAGTTGAAAGTAGATCCAAAATCACTGTAGTTTTCGTATCTAACTGCTCCTGAAAGGAATAGATTCTTATTTACATCTAATTCTAAATCTCCATAAAAAGCATAACTGTTTCTAGTTGCATTTCTTTCGTTAGCTGGTCTAAAACCTGGGAAAACTTGAATTCCTCCCGGTCTAGATCGTCCAAAGAAATCAGTAACCTGTGTTGCAGCATCTCCATTCCAAATCTCACCGTTTGTATCGTACGTTGCCCAAGATTCTTCTTGACCCGCTGTAATATCATACATTTCTAATCGATATTCTGATCCAACAGCTACGTTTAATCCTGACATTACATCATCGTAGAATTTTGTTAAATCTACATTGGTAGTGTTCTGAGTAAATGAAAATCCACCAGCATATACCTCAAGAGGTGATGCTTGTTGTAAACTTGCATTACTAGAGTTCCCAATATTAAAATCAAAAGAGTTTTTCCCGTAGGTATTACTAAAATCAATATCCCATTCTCCTTGCTTTCCTTTAATTCCTACAGCTAAAGATTCGTCGTTAACAATAGAATTTATTTCTGGTAACATTCCGGCAGGATATAATCCTGTGAAGGCTCTTGATTGAGCTGGTCTTCTGTAAAAACCTGCTGCATTACCTCTTCTGTGACTTATCCCTCCAAAAGCATAAAAACTAAAGTTATCATTAATTGAAAATTCCATGTTAGCCATAAATTTTCCATTTCTTAATCTAGACTGACCAACTCTCATACTAAAGTCTTGTCTAGTTAATCCTCTTGTTAATAATTCGTCTTCTGAAGTATTAAAATTTAAAAGGCCTCTAATATCGTCTATTGAAGAAGCTTGATTAATTTGATTTTTAAGTGTGAAAGGAAAATATGTTACACCTTGTGCAAATGTTTGAATTTGAGCTAAAGAGTATTGAGTAATATCAGACCCTGCTCCACTATTTAAACCTACCCATTCAACAGAGTTACTTGCGTCAAATATTTGACCTGAGAACCCTTCAGCTCCAGCCCTGTATGACGGTCCTCTTGTTGATACAGATCCGGTAAAGTTTATAAAACCTCCGTTATCATCTAAAGGTATTCCGTAGTTTACGTCAAATTGGAAATTTTCTCCATCCATTCCACCACTTTGGTTGTTGGTTTCTCCTCCCCAATTACCACCTTGATTTACTTGAAACTCAAGACCTTCAGTACTTTTAAGCACAATGTTTATTACACCAGCGATAGCATCACTACCATATTGAGCTGATGCACCATCTTTTAAAATTTCAATTCTTTTAATTGAAAAAGACGGAATCGTATTCATGTCTGTTCCGTCACTACCTCTACCAACAGTACTATTCACATTAACTAATGAAGTATTGTGTCTCCTTTTTCCATTTACTAAAACTAACACTTGATCTGGCCCTAAACCTCTTAAAGCTGCTGGGTCAATGTGATCTGTTCCATCAGAAACGGTTTGAGAAGTAGATGTAAATGAGGGAGCTACATAATTTAAAATATCATT
>JABHBC010000082.1 GCA_018674025.1 Flavobacteriaceae bacterium | reverse complement strand
ACTGCACCATAAGCTGGGTCGTGCGTCTGTCCGCCATGGATAGTTTTAGTGTTGAATTTCATTAGTTTGATTTAAATAACAAAAATAGATTTTAATTAGTAGTATCAAAAACTAAATAATACCTTTAATTTTAAATAAATATTTAGTTCACTATGAAGGTAGTTTTTTATCTGAAATCTTGCAATACTTGCATAAAAATTATAAAAGAAATAAAATTAGATAGTTCGTTTGAGTTTCGAGAAATAAAATCTAAGCCCTTATCGGTAGAGGAGATAGAAATGATTTATAGCTTATCAAAAAATTATGAATTAATTTTCAATAAAAGAGCTAAACTATTTAGTGAAAAAAAACTTAAAAATGTGACCTTAACCGAGCTTGAATATAAAAATCTCATTTTAAATAATTACACGTTTTTAAAGAGACCTGTTATAATTATTGGAAATAAAATTTTTATTGGGAATAGTAAAAAAAATGTCTTGGAGTTAAAAAAATATCTAAGTGAACAATAGACTACTTGCAATTATTGCTGCTTTAACAGCAACATCAATTTTTGGACTAAATCACACCATTACTAAAAGTTTAATGCCAGTATTTGTAACTCCACCTGGCTTGTTATTTGCGAGAGTTTTAGGTGCATGCACTTTATTTTGGGTTATTTCAATATTTAGTAAGAAAGAAAAAATTCAAAAAAAAGATTGGGCAAAATTTTTATTCTGCAGTGTTTTTGGAATGTCAGTCAATATGATTTCTGCCATCAAAGGATTAGAGCTCTCGACTCCAATTAACAGCTCTATAATTTCAACAATTTCTCCGATTATAGTATTTGTTATTTCTATTATCATGATAAAAGAAAAAGTAATAAAGATTAGACTGATTGGGGTAGCAATCGGATTTATAGGTGCCATTTCAATAATACTTATTAATACAAGAACTAACATTAATCCAGAAGATGTAAGGTCTGGAAATTTATTACTATTATTAAATAGTATTTCTTATGCTATATACTTAGTCGCTGTGAGATCTTTGACTAAAAAATACTCTGTAATAACAATTATGAAGTGGTTATTTCTTTTAGGGCTGATACTAAATACACCATTTTCTATTCATCAGTTTTTAGAGATCCCATGGCAGATATATGACAAAATCACATTCCTGAAAATTGGTTTTGTAATAACTGGGGCAACATTTTCTGTATATTTACTTAATGTTTATGCATTAAAAACATTAAAAGCATCAACCGTTGGAATGTTTATTTATCTTCAGCCAATAATTGGAATTCTATATGCAATTGCTACAGGAAGTGACAACTTAAAATTAACAGATATTATAGCAGTCTGCTTGGTCTTCACTGGGATTTATTTAGTTTCTCTAAAAAAAGAAGCTAATTGAGATTTATATATCTTTGTAAAAACTTAAAATAATATGATTCAATCAATGACTGGCTACGGTAAGTCTCTAGTTCAGTTGGAAAGTGGAAATTTAACAATTGAAATAAAGTCTTTAAATAGTAAAAATATAGATTTAAATACCAGAATAACAAATTCAGTAAAATCCAAAGAACTTCTTATAAGGAAACATTTGTCTGACAAACTAAAAAGAGGAAAAATCGAATTTTTGCTATACAAGGACTCAACAAATAATAATAAAAAATCATTATTAAATTCCCCTTTAATAAATACTTATATTGATCAGTTAAGGGATATTGTCGACGGATCAGCAGTTGAGTTATTAAAAATAGCAGTAAAAATGCCAGAGGCAATTATTTCGGAAGAAATTGAAGAAAACAATTCTGATTGGCCCATAATTTACAAGCAAATTGAAAATGCTATTGAATCTCTAATTAAATATAGAAAAGATGAAGGACTCGCTTTAGAAAAAGATTTTATTATGAGAATCCATAAAATAGAAGATTTACTTTCATCAATTAACAAAATAGATCCAAAAAGAATTAATCATATTAGGTCTAAAATTAATTTAGAAATTGAAAAATTAAATATTGATCACGATAATAATAGATTTGAGCAGGAGTTAATATATTATATTGAAAAAATTGATATCACCGAAGAGCAAGTAAGACTCAAAAATCATTTAGAATACTTTTTATCGTCGATTAAAAACAGTACATCAAACGGTAAAAAATTAGCTTTTATTGGGCAAGAAATTGGTAGAGAAATAAACACCATAGGTTCAAAGGCAAACAACTCAGAAATGCAAAAACTTGTAATTCAAATGAAAGATGAGTTAGAAAAAATAAAAGAGCAATTATTAAATGTATTATAATGAAAAAAGGAAAATTAATTATAATTGCTGCTCCCTCTGGTTCTGGAAAAACAACAATAGTAAAAGAATTATTGTCATTTAAAGATTTGAATTTAGGGTTCTCAATCTCATCAACCACTAGAACTAAAAGAAAAAATGAAATTGATGGTAAGGATTATCACTTTATCTCTGTTGCAGATTTTAAAGAAAAAATTCAAAATAACGATTTTATAGAATGGGAAGAAGTTTATAAAAATGTGTATTATGGAACAGCAAAATCTGAAATTCAAAAATTAAATTCAGAAGGAAAAAGTATTGTTTTTGATATAGATGTTGTAGGTGGGTTAAATTTAAAAACACAATTTCCAAAAACAAGTGTGTCAATTTTTATTAGACCTCCTAGTCTAATAGAATTGAAAAAACGTTTAATGGATAGAAAAACTGAATCTCAAGAAAGTATAGAGTTTAGGCTTGACAAAGCAATTAAAGAACTTGAATACTCTAATAAATACGATTTTGTAATTGTTAATGACAACTTAGATCTGGCAATTAAAGAGGTGAAAAATATAATTTATCAATTCTCAAAAAACCATTAGATGAATATAGGGCTATATTTTGGCGCGTTTAATCCTGTTCATGATGGTCATATGAAAGTAGCCAATTATGTCTTGAATAATTCTGATTTAGATATAGTTTGGCTTGTGCTTACTCCGCAAAGTCCTCATAAAGTCAATAGTCCACTTATAGATTATAATCACCGATATAAAATGCTGGAAATTGTATGTAAAAAATATAAAAATATTCTACCAAGTGATATTGAAAAAAGTCTACCTGAACCAAATTTCTCAATAAATACTTTAAATCATTTAAAAAAAGATACTAATACTAATAATTATAGCTTGATAATTGGAGATGACAACATTATAAAACTTACAACTTGGAAGCAGTACAGTAATATTATAAAAAATCATAAAATATATGTTTACCCAAGAAATAATTACATGAAAAAGTCTAAATTGACACATGAAAATATACACTATTTAAATGCGCCTATTATTAATGTTTCAGCTTCAAATATCAGAAAAAAAATATTAGATGATAAAACAGATGATTTAAAAATAGACTCAAAAGTTTTATCCTATTTAATAAATAATAATATTGAAATAAATATTTAACTTATAGCTTATAAAATGAAAAACAAATTAAATTATGCTGTTATTGGAAGTGGTAGTTGGGCTACCGCAATTGTCAAAATTCTGTCTGATAATTTAAATTCTGTTGGTTGGTATATAAGAAATGAAGAAACCCTAGATTATATCCAAAAGAATAAACATAATCCAAATTACTTAAGCTCTGTAGAATTTAATAAATCTAATTTACAATTAAGCGCAGATATAAATGAAGTTGTTAAAATTGCAGATATAATAATACTTGTTGTTCCTTCTGAATTTATAAATTCTGAGTTGAAAAAAATTAAAATTGACATTTCTAAAAAAATAATAATTTCTGGAATAAAAGGTATTGTTCCAGAAACTGGTCTTTTAGTTGGAGAGCACATGATTAATAATTTTAATATACTCAATGAAAATTTCTTAGTTATTGCTGGTCCTTGTCATGCAGAAGAAGTCGCATTAGAGAGGCTTTCCTACTTAACTATTGCTTGCTCTAAAAAGAGTTTAGCAAAGACTATTTGTTTAGATTTTAATAATAAATATATTAAAACAAAAGTAAGTGATGATGTAATTGGAATTGAATATTCCAGCATGTTAAAAAACATTTATGCTATTGCTGCAGGAGTTGCTCATGGTCTTGGTTACGGAGATAATTTTCAGAGTATTTTAATGAGTAATGCAATAAGAGAGATAAAAAGGTTTATTAAGAAAAAGCATAAAATAAAAAGGAATATTAACAATTCGGCATATTTAGGTGATTTATTAGTTACTGGCTATTCTGTTTTTTCAAGAAATAGAATGTTTGGGAATATGATTGGTAAAGGCTATACTGTAAAGGCTGCTCAAATGGAAATGAAAATGATTGCAGAAGGATACATCTCAGCAAAAAAAGCGATGCAATTAAATAGAGATAATATTAAAAAAGCAAAAACTCCAATTATTGAAGCTGTTCATGCTATTCTTTATGAAAAAAAGAGCCCTAAAAACACATTTAAAAAATTAAACGAAAAGTTGAATTAAATTGTAGATTTAAATTGTTTAATAAATCTAGTATCATTCTCACTAAGCAATCTAATGTCTTTAATTTGATGAAGTAAAAGAGCTATTCTATCTATACCCATTCCAAAAGCAAAACCTGAGTATTTTTTAGAATCTATTCCGCAATTGTCCAATACATTAGGATCAACCATTCCACAACCCATAATTTCTAACCAACCTGTCCCCTTAGTCATTTTGTAGTCTGTCTCATTTTTTAGGCCCCAATAAACATCTACTTCAGCACTTGGTTCAGTAAAAGGGAAATAAGATGGCCTTAATCTGATTTTTGATTTACCAAAAAGCTGTGTGGTGAAAAACTCTAAAGTCTGTTTAAGATCTGAAAAACTGACATTTTCATCAATATATAGGCCTTCAACTTGATGAAAAAAACAATGAGATCTAGCTGAGATAGCTTCATTTCTATACACTCTTCCAGGTGAAATTGTTCTAATTGGAGGTTTATTACTTTCCATATATCTTACTTGAACAGAACTAGTATGTGTTCTTAATAGTAAATCAGGGTTTGTTTGTATAAAGAAAGTGTCCTGCATATCTCTTGCAGGGTGATGTTCAGGTAAATTTAGTGCAGTGAAATTATGCCAGTCATCTTCAATTTCTGGTCCTTCACTAACATTATATCCAATACTAGAAAAAATATCAATAATTCTATTTTTTACAATTGTAATTGGATGTTTTGAACCAATTTCAATAGGATTGCCAGGTCTAGTTATATCGTTTAATTGAGATAAAGTTGAATCACTTGAAACAAAAGTATTTAACTCATTAAATTTATTTTGTGCTGATATTTTTAGTTTATTTATAATTAAACCATATTCTTTTTTTTTGCTATTATCAACATTTTTAAATTCTGAAAAATAAAAATTAACAAGACCTTTTTTACCTAAATACTTTATTCTAAATTTTTCAATTTCATCTTTAGAAGAAGACTTAAAAGATTCAATTTCTTTAATATTATGTGCTATTTGTTCAATCATGTTGTTTAGTCAAAGGTCAAATTTAATCATTCTTATTGAATATATTTAGATTTGAGAAAATAGTTAACTATTGCATCTTTCATTAAAATAGACTGTTCGCCAGCCTTCAAGTTAGGTATTTGCTTTAGACATTTATAATGTGGCCATCCTTGCTCATCTATATAGTCAAATTCATAATAACCATAATCACTTAATAATTTACATATAGCTATATGCATTAAATCAAGCTTTTGATTCTTATTAAATTTAGAATGAATCTGTTGCAGTTCTTGAACTCCGATTAAATAAATAATCGAATCTAAGTCAATGTCATCACCATCACGAAAATCAGTAGATAATTTTTGAGTTAATATTTCCCATCTTTCTTTTAACTTAGAATTAATCATTTGAGTGTTTAGTTAAAACAAAGTTAGCATTATCATTTATGTTATTCAATAAATAAAATTTCTTTTATTTGTAAAAATATTATTAATGAATTATGTAGATATTTTTATTTCAATCTTCCTTATTTACGGGTTTATAAAAGGGTTATATAAGGGCTTTATTATCGAAATAGCATCTGTTATTGGATTGTTACTAGGAATATATTTAGCTACTCAATACAGTGGTGATTTATCTAATTATTTAATATCTAAGCAGTTTTTTAGCTGGAAAGAGGGTTATGTAATAATTTTATCAAATGTTATATTATTTATATTGACCATACTAATTGTTTCAATCCTAGGGAAAGTAGCCACAAAGCTTGTTAAATTAGTTGCTTTAGGATTATTTAATAAAATTCTAGGAAGTGTTTTTGGACTTTTAAAAAATATTTTAATACTAGTTATAGTAATTTTTGTATTTAATATAGCTAATAATTCCCTAAAAATAATTGAGCAAGATGAACTTGAGTTATCAGTTTATTATAAACCACTTAATGAATTAAGTAGTTTTATTTCAGCAAATGTTTTGAAATAAATCTAATGATTAAAAGGTAATGAGGAGTGATGTAAGTCAATATATAACTTTGAATCAATTAATTTATAACCAAAAGAGTATTCAACTTTTATTGTATTTCCATTTGAGTCAGTAAAAAAATAATTACCCATTGCAATAGCTCTATTTTTTTCAATTATAACGCCAGAGTTTTCAAATAAAACCTTAACCCAAGGTTTCATTGCAAAACCTTCATCTTCACTACAAAACGAATCTTTTCCACCAATAAAATAGGACAAAGCCATGTCGAAATTAGGACGAAATTGCTCATCACTTGCTTTTGTTGGTTTGAATAAAATTTTACCTTCTTTTAAACTATATGTATCATTTAAAAAACTTGAAGTAAATTCTTTACATAATTTGTAATCGTTTTTTAAACTTCCAATTTTTACAATTCCATCACCCCATTTTTTTTGAGCGCTTTCTATTAGATCTAATGTAATCATATGATTTTAATTTGATTTTTTATAATCCAGCCAGTTTGTCCATTCGACAATTTTATTTTTAACCAATCCATGTCAAAATTCTCAATTACTTCAACTTTTGTTCCTTCATGAATTTCAAATAAAACTTCACTTTTGTCATTTGGTTCGAAATTAACTTCGACAACTTCTTCAAAAACAATTCCAAATTCTAGAGTTGTTTGAACATTATAAATCTTAAGGTTTATAAATAATAAAGAGGATGTTAATGCGAAAGATAATATAAATATTGTGAAATATGTTCGTTTGTATTTAGATGACTTAGATAAAAAGTATAACAAAAATAACACGCAAGAAATTATAGCTGTAATTATAGTAATTATTGACCAGGTGTTTAAAGAAAAATAGTTTAGGAAATAATTAAATTGCTTGCTAACAATATCTTCAGGCAAAGATTCAATATCATCAATTGTAAGGTTATTTAAGTATTCTAAATTTTGAATTAGACCAGAATCGTTTGGAAAATATTTTAAACCTTTTTCATAATAATAAATACTTTGCGCTAAACTATCAAGTTTGTAATAGGCGTTTCCTAAATTAAAATATAATTCTGGTGAATGAAATCCTCCAATTAAAAGTTCATTATACTTTTCAATAGCACCAACAAAATCTAAAGAATTATATTTTTCGTTTGCACCAACAAAAACATCATTTTGTTGTGAAAAACTTAAATTAATAACTAAAATGAAAAATAAAAAGTGTCTCATAATTAATTAATTGATTTATCAATCTTAGATATTATATCTAAAGCAGTTTTATAGTCAGATTCCATTTCAACATTAGTAATTGGTGTATATCTAGCCATTTCACAATTATTGAACAATTGATTTAATATTTCAATAATATTAGGATCTATATTTCTTTTTTCTAACTCTTTTTTAATATTAATTTTTGAGTAATTACTGTTATCGAATAAAGTAATTGATTTAAGATAATTATGTAAAGCTCTATCAAGAGATTCATAAAATTCATTTTTACTCCCAAGCTTAGATTTTGCATCAAGTAAATACTTTTTTGCTAATCTTTTGGACTTGATGGATATATTTGTACTTAAAAACTTTTTGTGACCGTTCAAATAATTCATTAATATGATTATTAATAGGCTAATAATAAATGGTAATATTAATAAGCCCCAAAAAACATTTGTATTAAAAAAAGGTTTGGTCTTAATTTTAACAAATTTGGATTTTGTTTTAAAAGGCAAGAATTTAAGTTTATTGTTTTTAGGTTTAATTTTTGAATTAATGTTTTTCTCTGTCTCGTAATTCCACTCATCTCCATCAACATCAATATTAATTTCATTTGAACTAATTGTTTTGTATTTTTTTGATTTAACATCAAAATACGAAAACTCTATTTTGGGTATTTTATATTTTCCTGGTTTGGAAGGAACTATTGTGTATAGATCACGAATAGATCCTTTCATTCCGCTAATAACTGTGGAAATTTTTTCAATTTTTTCAGGCTCATAAATCTCTAAAGAAGATGGGAGGCTAGGTTTTGGTAATTGAAACAATTTTAAGTTTCCATTTCCTTTAATTTCAAGTTCTAGCTCGAGGGCTTCAGAAACGGAAAGTTTTCTTTTTGAAGTTTTAGCTACAAAATTGAAAGAGCCAACTGCACCATTAAAATCTTTTGGTTTGTTTAAATTAGGTAATTGTTTTACACTAATTTTTTTAACTCCTGATGTAACTATTTTTTGTGAAGATTTAGTAACTCTCTGTCCGAAAAAATCTCTTCTGTTAGTTGGTAATTGAACTGTTATATCTAAAGACAAAGGTTCAATAGTTAGTTCTCCTTCTTTTTGAGGATAAAGAACAGTTTTTTTCAAAATTACATATCTAAATGACCTACCTTTATATGTCCCTTCTTCAATGTTATAATTATCAATATTTATATTTTGACTCCAAAAATCAGCATATCGAGGAGAAGACAATTCTCTCCAATTTGTGATACCGATATCAGATGAAAAATATAACTTATAAATAACTGAAAATCCTTCATTTAAATATGGAGATTTTTTTGATATTTCTGAAGTTAAATATATCTCACTATCTGAGACATAATTTGGATCATTTTCTCTGTTAGGGTTTTTTACAGCGCTGATAACTTTAATTTCAAGTGGTAGTGTTTTATAAACCTTTCCTTCTACTTCAATCGTAGCTTGACCAATACTATAAGTGCCTATTTTGATCGGAGACAGGAAATAAGTATAAGATTTACTGTAAGATCTGTTTCCATTAACCCAAGAATTCTTAATAGATTGGGATGGACCACCAACTACTTTAAAATTTGTAAAGTTTGGAGGAGAAAAGTTATCACCGTCTTCATTTACTGAAAATTCCACACGTAATCTTTCATTAACTCCTAGTGTAGTTTTACTTAATTTAGCTTCAAAGTTAATTTGAGAAAAAACATTTAAATTAACTATAAGTAAAGCAATATTTAGCAAGTATTTATAACTCATTACCAATCTTTTTCATTTTTTAATTTAACACCTTTTAATTTTTTTGCATTCATTTTTTCTTGAACTTTACTTTCTTCTTGATTCATTGCCTCTAAGATATTTTTAATTTGTTGTGGGGACAACTTCTTTTCTTTAGGCTTTTCGACTTTACTTTTATCATCTCTATTTTGATCATTATCCTCTTTATTATTTTCTTTTTGATCTTCATTTTCTTTTTCTTCGTCTCCTTGTTGGTCTTTATCATCTTTTTGATCTTCATTTTGATCCTTTTCTTTATCCTTTTCTTTATCCTCATCTTCATCTTCGCTCTCACTTTCTTTTTCATTTTCATCTTCCTTAGCACAATCTTTAGCCAAAGCTAAATTATATCTTGACTCATCATCTTTAGGGTTGTTTTTTAGTGCATTTTTATAAGCCTCAACAGCTTCTTTACACATTTTTTTCTTCATGAGTATATTCCCTATATTATGAAATATTACATGCTTATCTGCTGTTGTTTTTGCATATTTTGAAGCCTCTAGTTGATTTAGTAAGGCCTCGTCATAATATTCATTATCGTATAAGTTATTACTAAAGTTATATTGACCTTTGATAAATTCAGGGCTAACTGAAATTGCTTTTCTGTAATTTTGTTCAGAAAGAACTGAATTTTCTTCAAATGAATTATTTCCCTTTTCAATAAAAGATTCGTACTCATTTTGCTGAGACATTACACTTACTATTGATGCAGACATCAATAAGAGATAATTAATTAATATTTTGTTCATTCTATTTCGCAGCATTGTTATCATTAAATAAGTTTAATTTTTTTATCCAACTTGTCTTAGATTCAAACAGAAATATCTCTAAAAATAAAAATATTAGAGCTATAAAAATAAATAGCTGAAACTGATCTTCATAATCTGAGAACTGTGTGCTTTCAAATTCTGTCTTTTCAGTTTCAAGTAAAATTTTATCTATTTCATTTATTACAAATGATGTGTTTTGACCAACTATGAAGGTTCCTTGTGTGATTTCAGCTATATCAGTTAAGACTTTTTTATTAAGTTTCGTAATAACAACTTCATTGTTATTATCTCTCTTGTAGTTTTGAGTAATACCATTTTTTTTCATTGGAATTGGAGATCCTTTTTCTTTACCAACTCCAATAGTGTGTATTTTTATACCATTTTGAGCAGCCATTTTTGCAATGTCCAGAGAACTGTTATTGTGATCTTCTCCATCAGAGATAATTATTAATAATTTAGATGTGTTAATGTTTTTATCAAAATATGTAGTTGATAGTTGTATTGCCTCATCAATAGCTGTCCCTTGAGAAGATATCATATCTGTGTTCATATTACTTAAAAACATCTTTGCTGAAGAATAGTCGGTGGTTATTGGAAGTTGCGGAAATGCTTTTCCTGCATATGCAACAATACCTACTCTATCACTTGTAAGTTTATTAATTATTTGATTAACAATTTGTTTAGACTTCTCTAGTCTATTTGGAGCAACATCTTCAGCTAACATACTTCTAGAAACATCAATTGCAAAAACTATATCAACACCAAACCTTTTATAGCTTTCAATTT
>JABHBC010000081.1 GCA_018674025.1 Flavobacteriaceae bacterium | reverse complement strand
GCTTTTGGAATTGGAACTTCAGAAGTTGAAATGGTTTTATCAACACAGTGTGTAATGCAACCAAAGCCAAAAAAAATGAGGATTACTATTAACGGATCTTTAGAAAAAGGAGTTACACCAAAAGATGTTGCTTTATACATTATTTCAAAATTAAGTACAGCAGGTGCTACAGGGTATTTTGTTGAGTATTCTGGTGAACTATTCTCAAATATGTCTATGGAAGGAAGAATGACTGTTTGCAATTTGAGTATTGAAATGGGAGCTAGAGGAGGAATGATTGCACCAGATGAAAAAACCTTTGAATATATCAAAGAAAGAGAATTTACTCCAAAAGCAGAAAAATGGAATAAAGCCATGAATTATTGGAAAACTTTAAAAACAGATCCAAATGCTGTTTTTGATAAAGAAGTGACATTTAATGGATCTGACATTAGTCCAATGATAACCTATGGAACTAACCCAGGAATGGGTATGGGGATTTCTAGTGAAATACCAAAAGTTGAAGACCAGAGTTCTGCTTCCAAAAGTTATTTTAAATCTTTAAATTATATGGACTACAATGAAGGTGAATCTATGATTGGAAAAAAAATAGATTTTGTCTTTTTAGGTAGTTGTACAAATGGTAGAATTGAAGATTTTAGAGACTTTGCTAAAATAATAAAAGGAAGAAAAAAAGCAGATAATGTCACAGCATGGTTAGTCCCTGGTTCTCATAAAGTAGAGCAGGCTATTAAAGACGAAGGTATTCTTGAAATTCTAAATGAATCTGGTTTTGATCTTAGAGAGCCAGGATGTTCTGCGTGTTTAGCTATGAATGATGATAAAATTCCAACTGGAAAATATGCAGTAAGTACCTCAAACAGAAATTTTGAAGGTAGACAAGGCCCTGGATCTAGAACTATACTTGCGAGTCCTTTGGTTGCTGCAGCTGCTGCAGTTACCGGAAAAATAACTGACCCAAGAAATTTATTTTAATAAATATTATGGCATACGACAAATTCACAAAACTGACAAGTACATGTGTTCCTTTACCGATTGAAAATGTAGATACAGATCAAATTATTCCTGCTAGATTTTTAAAAGCAATTGAAAGAAAAGGATTTGGAGAAAATTTATTTAGAGATTGGAGATATAATTCTGATAATTCTCTTAAAAAAGATTTTGTATTGAATAATTCAACTTTTAAGGGTAAAATTCTTGTTGGCGGAAAAAACTTTGGATCTGGTTCCTCAAGAGAACATGCAGCCTGGTCTATTTATGACTACGGTTTTAGATGTGTTGTCTCTAGTTTTTTTGCAGATATATTCAGAGCTAACTGTTTAAATGTAGGAGTTTTACCAGTTCAAGTTTCTGAAAATTTCTTAAACACAACTTTTGAAAATATATATAAAAATCCAGATATTGAATTGTCTGTTGATTTAATTAATCAATCTGTTTCAATTCCAGAATTAAATATTAGAGAGTCTTTTACAATTAATGATTATAAAAAAAATAACATGTTAAATGGGTATGATGACATTGATTATTTGATGAGTATGAAAAATTCTATTACTGATTTTGCCAGTAAAACACCTCTTTAATTAATTCTGATGGTTAGGAAAGTTGAAATAATGGATACAACTCTTCGTGATGGAGAACAAACATCAGGAATGTCTTTCTCATCTTCTGAAAAACTAACGATTGCTAAATTACTTCTCGAGGAATTAAATGTTGATAGAATAGAAATTGCTTCAGCTAGAGTTTCAGATGGTGAATTTACCGCTGTTAAGAATATTACTAATTGGGCTAAAGAAAATGATTATTTAAATAAGGTTGAAGTTTTAACATTTCTGGATAACGGAGTTTCTATTAATTGGCTAAGTGAATCTGGAGCTAAAGTTCAAAATCTACTTACCAAAGGTTCATTTAATCATTTAAAGTATCAAATAAGAAAAACTCCAAAAGAACATTTCAATGATGTTTATAATTCTGTTTACGAAGCAAGGAAATTAAACATTGACACAAACGTTTATTTAGAAGATTGGAGTAACGGAATGAGAAACTCTCCAGATTATGTTTTTGATTATCTAGATTTTTTATCAACACTACCAATAAAAAGAGTTCTATTGCCTGACACCTTAGGAGTATTAAGTCCAAAAGAAACATATAATTACCTTTCGGTTATCATTAATAAATATCCTAACATCCATTTTGATTTCCATGCTCATAATGACTATGATTTAAGTGTTTCAAATGTTATGGAGAGCTTAAAAGCAGGTTGTCATGGGTTGCACTTAACAATTAATGGCATGGGTGAACGAGCTGGTAATGCTCCGATGGCAAGTGTAGCTGCAGTTGTACGAGATTTTCTTCCAGATGTTAAAATTAATCTCGAAGAAAAAAAACTTTATAAAGTTAGCACTTTAATTTCAGCATTTACAGGATTTAAAATTCCTGCTAACAAACCAATTGTTGGTGAGAATGTTTTCACTCAAACTGCAGGAATACATGCTGATGGAGACAGTAAAAATAATTTATATTTCAATGATTTGCTTCCTGAGAGATTTGGAAGAATTAGAGAGTATGCATTAGGCAAAACCTCTGGCAAAGCTAACATTAAAAAAAATTTAGATAAGTTGGGTATAACACTAAATGATGAGGACTTAAAAAAAGTAACTAACCGTGTAATAGAGCTAGGTGATAAAAAAGAAAAGGTTACTACTGAAGATTTACCCTACATAATATCGGATGTGTTAAATACATCTATGCAAGATAAAAGAGTTCTAATTAACTCTTATATTTTAAAACATACAATGGGAAAAGAGCCGTCTGTTTATTTAGAACTAAAAATTGATGATAGGATATATAAAAAAACAGGGACAGGTGATGGTCAATTTGATGCCTTTATAAATGCAGTAAATGAAATTTATAATGACAAAAATTTAAAGATACCAAATTTAGTTAATTATCTTGTGACCATCCCAAGAGGAAGTAATTCAGACGCATTATGTGAAACAATAATAACTTGGCAAGATATCAGTGGTGAATTCTCTACACGAGGTTTAGATTCAGATCAAACAGTTTCTGCTATTAAAGCAACTGAAAAAATGTTAAATATTACAATAAATTAAATTTTTATGAAATTAAATATAGCTTTATTGGCTGGAGATGGAATTGGTCCAGAAGTAATTGACCAAGCAGTCAAAGTTTCAAATGCAATTGCTAAGAAATTTAATCATCAAATAAATTGGGTTAAAGCTCTGACAGGAGCAGCTGCTATTGATGCAGTCGGAGATCCATATCCTGAGGAGACTCATCAAATTTGTTTAAATGCCGATGCAATTCTATTTGGAGCTATCGGTGATCCTAGGTATGATAACGACCCTTCTGCTAAAGTAAGACCTGAGCAGGGATTATTAAAAATGAGAAAAAAATTAGGTTTGTTTGCAAATGTTAGACCAACTTTTGTGTTTCCTTCATTGCTTAATAAATCCCCATTAAAAAAAGATATTATTGAAGGTACAGACCTTGTTTTTTTAAGAGAACTTACTGGAGGAATTTACTTTGGTGAAAGAGGCCGGTTAGACAATGGAGAAACAGCCTACGACACTTGCACATACACTAGAAGTGAGGTTAAAAGAATTGCTGAAAAAGGTTTTAACTTGGCCATGAAAAGGTCAAAAAAACTTTGTTGCGTTGACAAAGCAAATGTTTTAGAGTCGTCTAGATTGTGGAGAGAAACTGTTCAGTCAATGGAAAAAGACTATCCTGAGGTTACTGTTTCTTATGAATTTGTTGATGCTGTGGCTATGCGTTTGGTACAATGGCCTAAATCTTATGATGTTTTAATAACAGAGAATTTATTCGGTGATATTTTGACTGATGAAGCTTCAGTTATTTCTGGCTCTATGGGTCTTATGCCATCGGCATCTGTTGGGTTAGAAACATCATTATATGAACCTATTCACGGTTCTTATCCGCAAGCTGCTGGAAAAGATATCGCAAATCCTTTAGCGACAATATTATCTGCAGCTATGATGTTTGAAGATGCTTTTAAACTAAAAGAGGAGGCAAAATTGATTCGCGACGTTGTTAACCTTTCATTAGAACAGTTAATAGTGACTGAAGATTTGTCTGAGGGAAAGAAAAGTTTTAGTACCTCTGAAGTCGGGAGTTGGTTGTCAAACGAAATATTAAAGTAATTTTGAATTTAATTCTATTATAATGTTAAAATATTGAAAATTTACATACATTAGCGATTCATTCAATAACAATATGATAAATTACTTATATATAATCTATTATAACTTTTATTTTTTTAATAAAAGAGAGGCCATATATTTATAATTTATAACTAAATATTTATGTGAGCCTCGAAAATCGAGGCTTTTTTATTATGAAAAACTCAATTGCAATTCAAGGAATAAAAGGCTCTTTTCATCATATTGTAACAAAACAATATTTTAAAAATGAAGGAGTTATAAGTGAATTTCTAAGTTTTGATGAAATGGTAGATTCTTTAGTTCATGGAAAATGCAATTTTGCTGTAATGGCAATAGAAAATTCTATTGCAGGTTCAATTATTCCAAATTATGCATTAATTGACAATAATAATTTACATATTGTTGGAGAAGAATATTTAGATATTCAACATAATTTAATATGTTTAAGTGGTCAAAGTATTGAGGATATTAATGAAGTTCATTCACATCCTATGGCACTTTTACAATGTAAAGAATTCTTCAAAAAATATCCAAACATTAAATTAGTTGAGGACAAAGATACAGCTCAAGTTGCTAAAAGAATAACTGAAAATAAACTAAAAAATATTGCTGCAATTGCAAGTGATTTGGCAGCAGAAATATTTTCTTTGACTATATTATGTAAGAGTATCCAAACTATAAAACATAATGAAACTCGTTTTGTTATACTTCAAAAATATTCAGGTAAAACTACAAACAAATTAAACAAAGCATCCGTTAAGTTTGAATTAGATCATGCAAGAGGTAGTTTAGCTGCAATATTAAATGTTCTTAGTGATTGTAAGCTTAATTTAACAAAAATACAGTCATTACCTAAAATAGATACTCCTTGGGTTTACTCTTTTTTTATAGATATTACTTTTGATAGTTATGAATACTATTTAAAAGCTAAATCAATCATGTCTATTATGGCTAAAGACTTTAAAGTATTAGGTGAATATGAAAATAGAAAGAAATGAAAGTTAGCGCAAAACGATTAAATACTGTAGAAGAATATTATTTTTCAACAAAGCTAAAAGAGGTTAACTCTTTAGTTAAAAAAGGGAAACCGATAATTAATTTAGGAGTTGGAAGCCCCGATTTATTACCTCCATCGTGTGCTATTGAGGCTTTAAAGAATAGTTTAAATGATCAATATGCAAACAATTATCAAAGCTATATCGGATTAGAAGATTTAAGAATTTCAATCGCTAAATTCTATAATAAGTGGTTTGATGTTGATTTAGATTTTAATTCTGAAATCCTACCACTTATGGGTAGTAAAGAAGGAATTATGCATATTTCTATGGCTTTTTTAAATATTAGCGATTCAGTTTTAATACCAAATCCAGGATACCCTACTTATTCCTCTGTTACTAATTTAGTCCAGGCTAATCCTATATATTATGACTTAAAAGCCGAAAATAATTGGTTTCCTAGTATTCAAGAATTAGAAAAAAATGATTTAACAAAGGTTAAATTAATGTGGTTAAATTACCCTCACATGCCTACAGGTGCTAATTGCGATCATAGTTTATTTGAAGAATTAATAAATTTTGCAAGAAAACATGAGATTTTATTGGTAAATGATAATCCATATAGTTTTATCTTAAATGATAATCCAATTAGTATTTTAAATTTAAAAGGAGCAAAAGAACATTGTTTAGAATTAAACTCTTTAAGTAAAACGTTCAATATGTCTGGATGGAGAATTGGAATGGTTTTGGGTAGTAAGCAAAACATCTCGAATATATTAAAAGTTAAAAGTAACATGGACTCGGGAATGTTTTATCCAATTCAAAAAGGAGCTATTGCTGTTTTAAATTCTACAAATTCTTGGTTTGATGAAATTAACAAAATATACAACGAACGAAGAATTTTGGTTTGGAAATTGGCAGATAGTTTAAACTGTACATATAATAAATTATCATCTGGATTATTTGTTTGGGCTAAAATCCAAGAAAGTATAAAATCTAAAGAATTTACAGATGCTTTGTTATATAATCACAATATCTTTACAGCACCTGGAGATATATTTGGATCTAACGGAGAAGGTTATGTGCGATTTTCGTTATGCGCTCCAAAAGAATTATTAATTAAAGCAATCAATAGAATCAATGAATAATATTTTTGTAATTGGAGTAGGTTTAATTGGGGGTAGTCTTTGTTTAGATATTAAAAAAATATATCCCAAAGTCAAAGTTTATGGCATAGATACTTCTTCTGAAAATTTAGATCTTGCTCTTAAGTTAGATTTAATAGATTATAAATCTAGTTTAGATGTTATATATAAAGCTGATTTAGTACTGCTTTCCACTCCAGTGGATGTAGCAAATAAAATAATAATTGATGTTTTAAATAATATTAATAGTACATCACTAGTGATTGATTTTGGATCTACCAAAACTAACATTTGTAGCACAGTTGAAAATCATAAAAACAGGAAAAACTATTTAGCATCTCACCCAATTGCTGGTACTGAGTTCTCAGGACCAAATGCTGCATTTTTGGGCTTATTTAATAAAAAAACTATGATTTTGTGTGATACTGAAAAGACCGACCCAAATCTATTAGCATCTGCTGAAAAAATATTTAGAAGTATGAATATGAACATTCGATATATGGATTCTTTATCTCACGACAAGCATATAGCCTATGTATCTCATTTATCCCACATTAGTTCATTTATGTTGGGTAAAACTGTTATGGATAAAGAAAAGAACGAAAATAATATTTTTGATATGGCAGGAAGTGGTTTTGAATCTACAGTAAGACTAGCAAAAAGTT
>JABHBC010000008.1 GCA_018674025.1 Flavobacteriaceae bacterium | reverse complement strand
TAATATGTTTGCAGAATATACATCTTCAATATCATAAGCATCTGGAAAGTTAATAGGTAAGATATAACTAGCATTTGTAGCTTTTATTTCTTCAATTCGTTCGTACTCATCTCCACCACCCAATAAGACATACTGAATATTAAATTCATCACCAATTTTATCAATTCGTAATGAATTAATTTTACTTTTAGCTTCAAAAATTTGTATTAAATTTTTATTTCTATTCAAAGCTTCTAGAGATTTATCATTGGTTTTAGAAAGACCTTTAGAATACCAGTCTGCATCATAGTATACTTGTTTAATTAAGGCAAAAGCACCCATTATGGATGATGGATAAGATTGACTAGAGGTCACACTTTTTGATAGCGATAAATATTGAGTTGAGTTAATATCAATTATACTATTAGAATCACCATTATTAGTTAATGCTATTAAAGCACCTTTTCCCCTAATAATTCCATCACTCAAATGGGTGTTGACAGCTCCAAAACCATTTTTTATTAACTCATTAGCTGATTTTTCATCATATTTAAAAAAGTCAATAGCATTTTGTTCTGGCCTTATATGATCATTCCAATAATAACCATCTCTTGTATTATTATATTGAGGTGATCTTCTTCCACTAGAATTACGATCAGGTGATTTAATCCCAAATTTAGAGTATATGTCAATAAATGAAGGATATATTGACTTTCCTTTGAGGTTTATTATTATTGAATTTTCAGGAATATTTACTGTTTTGCCAACAGCGATTATCTTACCGTCTTTAATTAGCATAGATCCTCCATCAATTATATTTTTGTGACTAGAATGAATTTTAGCATTTGTGAATAATGTATAATTAGAATTGTTAAAACTAATGCCATCATTTGTCGGAAAATAATCTTGAGAAAAAATGATATTGATTGTAAAGACTAGTAAAAGTGTAGTAATTGTTTTTTGCATAATATTTGATTTGAGTATCTAAATATATAATTTTTGGATTATACGTTTGATTAATTATATTAATTTTAACTAAAAGCTATGTTTTTTTTAAATAGTTTATAATCAATGAAACACTTTGGTTATAACTCTTAATTCCCTCACTTATATTATTAAACTTCAAAAACTTATCATAACCAGACTTTGTAATTGATTCTATTGGGTTAGAATAATTTTTCCAAAATTCAGAATTATTTTTAAAATCTTTTAAAATTCCAGTGTTTAATAATTTTAAGAGCGAATTGTATGTTGGTTTATCATATTTGTAGAGTTCATTTAGGCATTGTCTTAATGCAAATGAATAGCCATTATATTTAAAATATAAGTCTTCACTATTTGTTAAGTTTACAAAAGCAATAAAGTTACATTCTAATTCTTGTGAAAAACCTAATTGGTGAGCAATTTCATGCGAGGCAGTATGTGGTATACTGTTTTTAGGAACTAGACTATTTATTTGAGATTCATTTGTGAAAGGATTAATATATCCACTAAACCCAAGATAGGTTAGTGGTAAACTAATTAAAGATTTCTTTACAATCAAATTATTTGTATTTATTTCCGGGTAGTATTCCTTCAATAAGCTTAGATTGTTATAACCAAATGAGGCTATTTTGTTAATTTTTTTAATGTCATAAGGAATTTCTGTTGAAGATGAGTCAGATAAAGTTATCTGTCGATGAAGTTTATTTGATTTTATTATTAATTTTTTTGATATTTCTTCTAAATCTTCAACTGTGTATGTTAAATCTATTATTAATTTTTCATGCAAAGAAGTTCTGTGATAATTCAAACCCCATAGAAAATAAAACAAGAAGTGAAATATAGAACCGTAAAATAATATAATTTTAATACTCTTTTTTAAATTAATTTTTTTCATACTTATTTCCTTTACTATCAATCTAATAAAGTATATCAGAGTGATTATGTAAAGAACATCACCAATTGAGAAAGGAAATACGGATAGGGTAGAACGTAATATTTTTGAAGTAACTTGATAAACACCAAGGCTATAGTATTCTTCAACTATTTCTTGATGATTAGAAATATATTGAACAAATAGTAGTTGAGGTAAAATTAATAGTCCAATATATTTTTTTTTAAATATCATTATTTAAAAATAGTAAAATACTATTAGTTTAATGCTAGTATTA
Organism: Flavobacteriaceae bacterium; assembly: GCA_018674025.1. GTDB lineage: Bacteria > Bacteroidota > Bacteroidia > Flavobacteriales > Flavobacteriaceae > SGZJ01. The sequence continues at coordinate 8,075 of JABHBC010000008.1, read as the reverse complement.
TTTAAATTTGGAATGTAATTTAAATACATATTTATGAGTAATGAAATTAGAAATTTAGAACCCAGTATTATTTGGAACAACTTTTGTGAACTTAACGCTGTTCCAAGACCATCTAAAAAAGAAGAAAAAGTAATTAAATTCATGCATGATTTTGGAGTTAGTTTAGGATTGGAAACTCAAATTGATAAAGTCGGAAATGTGATTATATTTAAGCCTGCCACAGATGGAATGGAAAACAGAAAAACAGTTGTTTTACAATCCCACTTAGATATGGTTCATGAAAAAAATAATGAAGTTGATTTTGACTTTGAAAAATCCGGAATTCAAATGTATGTAGATAATGATTGGGTTAGAGCAAAGGGTACTACATTGGGAGCTGATAATGGTTTGGGTGTAGCGACAATAATGAGCGTTCTAGAAAGTAATGATATTGCTCATCCAAAAATAGAAGCATTATTTACAATTGATGAAGAGACTGGGATGACAGGAGCTTTAAAATTAGATGAAAATATTCTTAAGGGTGATATATTATTAAATTTAGACACGGAGGAAGATGATGAAATTGGGATTGGATGTGCAGGTGGTGTAGATATTACAATAAGTAAAAGTTTTAATTTGACTATTAATCCAAATCTTTTATTTATTAAAATCACTCTTAATGGTTTATCTGGAGGTCATTCAGGAATGGAAATTCACAAAAACTTGGGTAATTCTAATAAGTTACTGAACAAAATTATTAGTGATTTAAACGAAAATTTTTTGATTCATATTTCTGAAATTAACGGAGGTGGTTTAAGAAATGCAATCCCTCGTGAAAGTTCAATTATTTTAGGTGTTACTGATGCAGACTTTAAAAGTATTAAAAATCAATCTTTTAAGACATTTGATAATTTAAAGGATCAATTTTTAAATACTGATCCATTAATAAAATTAGATATTATAAAATTAGATGAAGATTTTAAGATTATTGATATAGATAATCAAACAGAATTAATAAAGCTAATTAGAAATTGTCCGAATGGTGTTTATAAAATGAGTGATAATATTCCAGGTTTGGTAGAGACATCTAACAATTTGGCTAATATTAGTCTTAATGATGGAAACTTAAATATAAATTGTTTAACAAGATCATCAGATGAATCTTCAAAAGAAGAGTTAAAAAATATAATTAAATCCCTTTTTATTAATAAGGGATATACTGTGGATTTTTCTGGAGATTATCCTGGATGGCAGCCAAATATGAGCTCAGAAATTCTTTCTAAACTCGTTAAAGTTTATAAAGATTTAAATAGTACAGAACCAAATGTTGCAGCTTGCCATGCTGGTTTAGAATGCGGAATAATTGGGTCTCATTATCCTAAATTAGATATGATAAGCTTTGGGCCTACTATTAGGGGAGCTCACTCACCAGATGAAAGAGCATCCATTAAATCAACAATTAAGTTTTGGAGATTTTTAAAAGAAGTTCTTTTAAATATCCCTTTAAAATAAAAAACAGCCTATATTTTAAAATAGGCTGTTAAGTTTTTTCTACTTACTTATTTTATGTAAATTATTGGACACTTACCATAGTGATAATAAAGATTAAATCTTGTTTAGGTTTAATTATACCTCCACCTTGGGCTCCGTAGCCTATACTCCAAGGTAAATATGCAAATATCTTATCTCCAACTCTCATCATTCCTACAGCTTCTTTAAAGCCAGTAATCATTTGCGCATCTGGTGATAATGTCATCGGCATAGGACTATATCTGCCTTTTACTTCTTTATCTGAACTATACCTTCCATAGCTTTCTTCTATTTCTTTAGAATTTGAATCAATTAAATTTGCTTCCGTATCATACAGCTCATAATAAAGTAATACATTATCGCCTTCATTTGGTTTGATTCCGTTTCCTTTTTCTAAATAAAGTGTTTTGAGACCTGATTTTGAAGATTTAGACTTAGCTTTGTAATTTTCTAAAGTTGTTATAAAACTTTTAGCTTTTTCTTTACCTTTTATTTGATTTTCTAATCTCTTTTTTCTTTTCTCCTCCTCTAATAATTTATTTTTCTCAACTAATTTAGTTAACTCCACATTCCATATATTAACAGCATCAAAATTATTTGCATCGTTGCCATTTCTAATTATGTTTAATTTCTTTATAATTACATCAGAAATTTGTCTGTCAGCTACACCTGTTTGGACATTAGAAATAGAATCTTGAATTTCAAGACCTAAAACTACTTCACCAAAAACAGTGTGTTTGTTGTTTAGGTGTGGAGTAGGAGTTTCTGTTATGAAAAATTGACTACCATTTGTTGCTGGTCCAGAATTTGCCATGGATAAAATCCCTGCTTTATCATGCATTAGTGATGGGTCAAATTCGTCTGGGAAGCTGTAACCAGGACCACCTCTTCCAGTGCCATCAGGGTCACCGCCTTGAATCATGAAATTATCCATCACTCTATGAAAGATTAAACCATTGTAGAAAGGTTTACCTAAATAAATTGAATCCACATCTGGGTGATTACCTTCTGCGAGAGCAACAAAATTAGCTACCGTTATGGGTGTTTTTTCATACGATAATTTAACTATCATAGTTCCCATATTAGTATCGAATTCAGCAAATAAGCCATCTCCAAGATCATTATGTTGGTTATTGCAACTTGCAAAAACAACTACTGTAGACAATAATAAAAGTATTTTTTTCATTTATATTAATTTTGGGTTGAATTTATAGATTTTACTTTGATTGTACAAATTATAGGAGTGTTTGCGGGAATTTTATTTGAGTCTCCATAAATACCATAAGCTTTATAAGATGGAAATATGAAAGTTCCAACTTCTCCATTTTTTAATAATTGTAATGCCTCTCTTAAACCTGTAATTATCTCTTGTTTTCCCATTACGTAGCTTTGGTTACCAATAAATTCTTCGTCATAAATAACCTTGTTATTTAAATCTTTTACAGAGTAATTAAAGTTAATTTTGTCTCCGAAATGAGCTTTTTTATTTGATAAATTATTTTTTATATCATAAAAATAAAAGAAGCCTTTTTTTGAGTTTAAATAACTATTCTCCTTGTTTTTAAAAATATAATCATCTATTTTCTTGTTTTGCTCTACAATAACTTGACTTATTATCGTTGAATTACCTTTTTTGAAATAATCTACCGGGTATCTTGGTTCATTACTATCACACGAAATTATCGAAGTGATTATAATTATATAAATAAACCTCATTCGTTTAGTTTAGTTTTATAATCTGGTAATAGATTTTTAAATTTTAATAATGTAGCTTCTAAATTTTCTTTACTGTAACCACCAGCAGCATTAATATGACCTCCACCATTAAAATTATTTCTTGAGAATTCATTTACATTAAAATCACCTTTTGATCTAAATGATATTTTAATAATTTTCTCAGCTTCGTTTTCTATAAAAATTGCTGCAAATTTCACTCCCTTTATTGATAATCCATAATTTACAAAACCTTCAGTATCACCTTTTTTAAAATTATATTTATTTAAACTTTGTTGAGTTAAATACATGTATGCAGTTTTATGTTGCATATCAACTACCATGTTTGAAAGAGTGTGACTTAAAAGCAATAATTTATCATAAGAATTATTATCATAAACTAAATTATTTATTTGATTACCATTAGCCCCTTTTTTTATTAGTTCAGAAACTACTTTATGAGTTAAATCTGTAGTTAATGGAAATTTGAAAGATCCAGTATCTGTCATTATTCCTGTGTATAATGCACTCGCGATTTTTGAAGTAACTTTATCTTCTAATGATAGTTCAGATATAAAATGATATACCATTTCACATGTTGAACTCATATTAACATCAGAGTATATGTATTTTGCATAATTTTCAGGATTTTGATGATGATCAATCATTACCTTAAAAGCTTTAGATTCTTTTACAAAATCTCCCATTGGACCAATTCTAGATAAGGCATTAAAATCTAAAGTAAATATAATATCAGAATTTAAGATTTCGTTGCTTAATAGTTTATTGTCATCTTCATAAATTTTAATTTCATTATCAACATCCATCCATTTTAAAAAATCAGGAAAATTATTTGGAGAAATAATTAAAGACTTGTGACCTAATGACTTTAATAACTCATTTAGTGCAACGCATGATCCAATAGCATCTCCATCTGGATTTTTGTGAGGTATTACAATAATTTTTTTTGAAACTTGTAATTGTGACTTTAAATCTCTTATATCTATTTTAATCATAATTTACGAATATACGATATATTAAGAAATCATTTAATTAGTTCTTTAAAATGTGTTATTTTTGCAATCAAATTTAAAAAAACAAAAATGATTACAAACAGAACTTTTACCATGCTCAAACCTGATTCGGTTGAGAAAGGTAACATTGGAGCTATAATGAATAAAATTAATGCTGCAGGTTTTAAAATTTTAGCATTAAAATTAACTAAAATGAGTGTTTTAGATGCTGAAAACTTCTACTCTGTGCACAAGGAACGCCCATTTTTTAATGATTTGGTTGAATATATGACAAGAGGTCCTATTGTCGCTGCTATATTAGAAAAAGATAATGCTGTTGATGATTTTAGATCACTTATAGGAGCTACTAATCCTGCTGAAGCAGCAGTTGGAACTATTAGAAATGAATTTGCTGATTCAATTAGTGAAAACGCTGTACATGGAAGTGATAGTGACGAAAATGCTAAGATTGAAGGTGATTTTCATTTCTCGGGTCGAGAAGTTTATTAAGTAAATATTATATAAAAAAAAAGAGTCAAAATATATTTGACTCTTTTTTTTTCGATAAATCTAAATTATATAATTATACAACTTTTACATTTACTGCGTTAAGACCTTTTTTGCCTTCAGTTAAATCGAATTCAACTACATCTCCTTCACGAATTTCATCGATTAAACCTGAAATGTGTACAAAATGTTCTTTGTTTGTTTCATCTTCAACGATAAAGCCGAAACCTTTAGTATCGTTGAAAAATTTTACTGTTCCTTTACTCATTTTTTTAATTTAATTGTTTTAATAAGTTGCAAATATACACTAAATATATTCATCATTGGTTTTACCTACCAAACTTTTAGTTAATAAATTCAATATCTATAATTTCTAGTCGAAATTCTTCATTTTTTTTATTCCCAACCAGTATTCCAAATTCTTCTATTTTATCAAAGTCAAAATTCTCCATATTTAATTTATAACCTCTAAATTGAGCAGTAAATTCACTTAATGGAATTTCAATAATTTGTTTTGAATTTGTTGTTTTAAATGTTTTAGAATAAGTGTATCTTATATTTTGACTTGGTTTAATTCGAATTTGATATTCTTTAGAATCTCCAATTACAACCATTCTAATTTTTTGTTCTTTGTTAACATTTAAGTTTTTTGTACGATATCTAAATGAAGCAAATCCGCCATTATTTTCTAAAGAGACTCTACCTTGAAAGACTAAAGTGTTGTTTTTACTAAATTTAATATTTGATTCTGAAATTCCACCCATAACATTATCGTTGACAACTAACCAATTATTTCTGTTTGTGTCTAAAATATTTATCTTATTTGTTTGCATTATGTTTAGGTGAGATATTATTAGTAATGTGTATATATAATTTATCATTTATCTTAATACTATTTTTTTAATTGCATCTTTTTCTAAAGCTTCATTAAGTAGGTTGATTATTTTTTCTTTGCCGTAACTAAGTTCTTCCCTAAGTGTTGAAGAGCTAAGGCTAACGTATAAAGTTTTGTTTTTTAAATGTACATCAGTTGTGTAATTACTAACACCATTTTTCATAATTTTATACCAAGCATCTTTCGCATCAACTTTTTCTAGACCTTTTTCTAAATTATTGTTTTTCAAAAATTTACTGAGTAACACCCCAATTTTTATTTCATCCTCATTCATTTAATCAAAGTTTAATTTTTCATATGCTTTGTAGTGATATATATAATTTTCTTTGTTGGTAATAAATAGCTCAGTCGAATCTAATTTAACTATTGTTTCTATAAAAGTATTATTTTTATCAATATACTCTAAAGTAGTTTTTCCATTTTTTTGAGAAATATTAAAATCAATTTTATGTAAGGAGGCTTCAAACTTACCGTCAATTTTTGGCATCACTTTTTTTCGTAATCCTTTTTCATTTTTAATTTCAAAATAATCGATTATTCCACTAAAAGGATATGTTTTTAAAAGTTTATTGTCTTGTTTTACAGATTGTATTTCCCAATATCCATTTAATAAACTTATGTCTATTACTTGTTTCTCAAAACAAGAAAAATTCAAACTAATAAAAATAAAGAGAATAATTTTTTTCAAAGATTAAAAATTTTATTGGTATTATTAATTTCTTTTATTGACTCTTTAGTTCTTTCTTCATCAGTATCAGAAATGAAAATCTGTCCAAAATCATCATCACTAACTAAATTTATTATTTGTTTAACTCTATTTTTATCTAATTTATCAAAAATATCATCTAATAATAAAATAGGATTGTTTTTGTTCTGAGATTTTAGGAAATCAAATTGTGCAAGTTTAAGAGCTATTAATAAGGATTTTTGCTGACCTTGACTCCCAAATTTTTTAACTGAGTAATCATTAATATTAAAAATTAGATCATCTTTATGAATTCCTTTAGAAGTATACTGTAAAAACATATCTTTTTCTAAATTATTTTGAAGTAAAACAGATAACTTATCAAACTCTAAGTCTGTTTTATATTTAATATCAACTTCTTCATTATTATTGGAGATTGACTTGTATTTATCTTTAAAGACAGGGACGAAGTCGTTCAAAAATATTTTTCTCTTAATGTGTATTTTTTCACCGATTGATTCTAATTGAGAATCGTAAACTTGTATAGTTTGTTTGTCGAATTTTTTATTTTTAAAAAACAGTTTAAGTAAACTATTTCTTTGTGTTAAAATCTTATTGTAGTTTATTAAATTCTCTAAATATTTCTTATCACTTTGAGATATAACACTATCGATAAACTTCCTTCTAATATCGCTTCCCTCTGCTATTAAATTTCTGTCACTTGGAGATATTATAACTAAAGGAATAAAACCAATGTGGTCACTAAATTTTTCATACTTTTTATTATTTCTTTTAATTACCTTTTTGTCATTTTTTTTAAAATTTATAATTACAACTTCTTCTTTAGACTCATTTCTATATAAGCCCTTTATTGCAAAAAAATCCTCACCATGCTTTATATTTTGGGAAGAGATTGGATTAAAATAACTTTTACCAAATGATAAATGATAGATAGCATCTAAAACGTTAGACTTCCCAACTCCGTTAGGACCAATAAAACAATTAATTTTTGGATCTAAATTTACAGTTTTAGCACTAAAACTTTTGTAATTAGTTAACGTTATTGATTTTAATATCATTAGAGGGATTAATAAAAAATGATTAAATTGAAATTTATTACTGCAAATTATTGAAAAATTACAAATATTTTATCCTTTTTTAAGAATAAAAATATATTTTTGCGACTCAAATATTTTTAATTATGGCAACTTATAAAAAAAAAGGTTCTAAATCTAAATCATCTAGAAACAAATTAGAAGAGTTAGAGAATAAATCTGCTACAGCTGGAATTATTAATACTTTAGATGATGGTGCATCAAAGACTGAGCAGTGGGTTGCCACTAATCAAAAATATATATTCATAACTATTGCTGTAGTTGCCTCATTAGTTTTTGGTTATTTAGGTTTTGATAAATTTATTCAACAACCTGTTGAAGTAAATGCCATGAACGAAATGCATCCTGCTCAGATACATTTTGAATCAGCAAATCAAACAAAAAACGATTCTTTATTCAATTTAGCTTTGAATGGATCTGACGGAAAATTTGGTATGATTGATATTATTGAAAATTACTCTGGAACCAAAGCTTCAAACTTAGCCAGTTATTATGCTGGGATGTCTTACCTTAATTTAAATGATTACCAAAATTCTATAAAATATTTAAGTAAATTTAACTCAGAAGATGAGATTCTTGGCGCAACTGCTATCGGATCTATTGGAGATTCTTTTTCTCAATTAAATCAATATGAAGAC
>JABHBC010000080.1 GCA_018674025.1 Flavobacteriaceae bacterium | reverse complement strand
TATAACCTTGGGCTTTAATGTTATTTCTATTAACCTGAAGCTCAGTAAGAGAACTTTCCCTAACTGGTTGATCAGAGCTATTCATATAAGAAATAAGACTTTTCCCGCTGATAAATTTTGGTATTTGCATATCTAACATATCCATAATGGTTGGGTATAAGTCTACTAATTCTACTGGATCTTCAATTGGTTTATTATTTTTTTTGACATTAGGGCCAGCAAAAATTAATGGAACCCTTGTTGCTTCATTAAACAAAGTTTGCTTTTGCCAATGCCCATGCTCTCCCATATGGTAGCCATGATCAGAAGTAAACACAACAATTGTGTTTTTATCTAATCCAGTTTCTTTGAGCTTATCTAAAACTCTTCCAACTTGAGAATCCATAAAGCTTGTAGTTGCATAATATGCATGTTTTATTTTGTTAGATAGTTCTGGATCTAAATCTACTTGCTCTTTTTTTGCACGAACTGAAATAGCTGCAGGTTTTGGAATTGTTTTTAAATAATCATTTGAACTTTGTGGGACTGTAAAATCATTTAAGTCATACATATCAAAATATGATTTTGGAGCCACAAAAGGAACATGAGGACGATAAAGTCCAAAGGCAAGAAAGAAATTTTCACCACTTTCTGCAAATTTATCTAAAAGGCCTATTGTTTGGTTAGCACCAATTCCATCGGTTTGCTCCTCAGCTGTTCCGTCTGCTTCTAACCAACTTAAAGTACCACCATCAAGTACAGGCTTTAAACCTTTTAATTTATGTTCCTCTAATTTATCTCGACCATAAGGATTAAATGTTTGGTCCCATGTATAAGAATCATCATGTCCTGCAGTACCAATATCTCTGGGATTATGGTAGTGATAGATTTTACCAACTCTCACTGAGTGATAATTTTCCATTCTAAATTTCTGACCCATAGTAATTACATCTGGAATCGTTTGACGAACGTAAAGTCTTAGTTTTTTTGATTTTGTTTGATCAGGATACAAACCAGTCATTAAAGAAACTCTAGATGGTCCACATAATGGGTATTGAACATGTGCATTATCAAAAATGAGCCCTTCTTTTGCAAGTTTATCAATATTTGGGGTTATCGCAAGTGTATCTCCATAAGCACCTAAAGCACAGTTTAAATCATCAGCTATAATAAATAAGAAATTTAATTTTTCTGAACTTTTTGAAGGTTTAGTTGCAGTGACTGTTATCAGTACAAAAAATAAAATAGCAAATTTAAAAAGCTTCATATATAAAAAGTAATTTGATACACATTGTCAATATAAAAAAAATAGAAGTCATCGACATTTAATTTTCAATAAATTATTATTCATATATTTAAAGTATGAAGATAAACCTGTTGTCATATGATGGTTTAAGACCTGATAAAAGAGCCATTAGTAAATGTATTGTTGAGATATCAACTAATATTAATGAATCTTTATCTAATGAGCTTACAAATGTTTTATTAGATGGTGATATTGTAGATATTGAAATTAATAATAAAAATTCTGGCTCATCCCTTAGAGCTCTTCGAAAACTAAATATCGATTATGAAATTATTGAGTAAATATTTATACAATTTATCAAATTCCAAAAAATATATTTTACTTTAATAAAAAGTGCTTTTTTTTTATTTAATTTCATTTTTTATGCTATAAATAATTAACTATTAATTTTAAAATTATGATTCATTACAATAAACTTTTAATAATACTAAGTATAGTTTTATGCTTTTCATCTTGTGAAAATAAAAAAACAACTTCAATTCAATCATTTACTGAATTAGATTTAAAAAGAGGAGATTTATTGTTATGTGGAGACCCAAATTTTGGTGATGTAAGTTTTGCACTATCATGCAGGTATGATTTACGTGAAACATTTAATCTAGGTTTATCGCTTATGCATTCTTTTGAATATGCAGAGGCAGAAAAAGCATTTGTAAGTGTCCTTGATCCAGATCCAGAGTGCTTAATGGCTTATTGGGGAACAGCTATGAGTATTTTAAATCATCCTTTGTCATTTAAACAGAATTCTAAGTCTCTTGAAAGAGGTGAAAAACTACTTAAAGTTGCTCAAACACTAACCCCAAATAACGAACGTGAAAAAGACTATATAGATGCTGTCACAGTTTATTTTAATGATTGGCAAAATTTAGATACAAAAACTAGAAAACTGAATTACGAAAGTAAGATGGAAGAATTATACAATAAATACCCAGGTGATGTAGAAACTGCAGTATTTTATTCATTAGCAGTTTTAGCAACTGCAGATTTGAATGATAAGTCTTATACTAAACAAAAGAAGTCAGGAAAAATATTAGAAAAGTTATTTAAAACTAATCCAAATCACCCAGGTATTGCTCATTATATAATTCATAATTACGATTCTCCAGAACTAGCTCATTTAGCACTTAATACAGCTCGTAAATATGCAGTAATTGCTCCTGCCTCAGCTCACGCACAGCATATGCCTTCACATATTTTTACAAGATTAGGTTTATGGAATGAATCTATCAAATCTAATATAGACTCTGCTAATTCTGCTGTATGTTATGCTGAATCAGTTAACCCAAATGCAAATTGGGTTAGTGAAATACATGCTTTAGACTATTTAGTATACGCTTATCTTCAAATGGGTGATAATGTTAGAGCCCAAACTGAAATGAATAAAATGATTGAAATAAAAGAAGTTTTTCCTTCTGATCATTTTGCATCTGCATATGCACTAATTGCAGTACCATCAAGATTAGCTGTAGAGAATAAAGATTGGAAGTTAGCTACTGAACTTGAATTACCGAAAACAAACTTAGATTGGAACAAGGCTCCATGGCCTAAAGCTATGCTACATTTCTCAAGGGCATTAGGATTTACTAACACAGGAAATACATCAAAAGCACAAAAAGAACTAGATATTCTGATTGATTTAAGAGAGCGTTTAAATGAGGCTAAAAATAGTTATGAGTCTGGCCAAGTTACTATTCAAATAGAGTCTATCAAAGGATGGATTGAATATTCAAAAGGAAATACAGAAAAAGCTATTGAATACATGAAATTAGCATCAAAGCTAGAAAGTGAAACCTCCAAAGCAGCTGTTACACCAGGTGAGATAATCCCCGCGGAAGAGTTGTTAGGTGATCTTTATATGTTAACAGGTAAACATAAAGAAGCTCTTAAATCATATGAATTGAATTTAAAGGGTCGTCCATTTAGATTTAATGGTCTTTATGGAGCTGCTAAGGCAGCACAAAAGCTTGATAATAATGAGTTAGCAGCTTACTATTTTGAAAAATTAATTAAAGTTAGTGAGGATGTAAACAGCTCACGTCCAGAACTATCAGAGGCAAAATATTTTTTAGCTAATAATTCAAATTCTAAAAATGTTTAAAGATCATTTAACGTATTCTTTAATTTTTTGCATAGGTTTTTTCTTTTCCTGTAACAATCATGAAAATAAGCAACTCCCTGTTTATAACCCTGTAGATTTTAAACCAAAATTAGTTGATAAAAGCGTAAGAAATGTAAGTGAAAATCATACCGTGGCAGATTTTAGTTTAATTAATCAAAATGGTATTAATATAACAAATAAAGATTATGAAAATAAAATTTATGTTGTTGACTTTTTTTTTACCAGATGCCCTACAATTTGTCCTATTATGACTAATAATATGCTGAAAATTCAAGATGAGTTCATTAATAATGATGATATAATGTTATTATCAATGTCTGTTACACCTGAAATTGATAATGTAGACGTTCTAAAACAATATGCAATAGATAAAGGAGTAAATGACTCAAAATGGAATATTACTACAGGATCAAAAAAACACATTTATGAACTTGCAAGAAAAAGCTATTTTGCCGTAGTTGAACAAGGAGATGGAGGTCTCCAAGATTTTATCCATACTCCAAATTTTATTTTAATAGACACAAAAAAACAAATACGTGGTATTTATGATGGAACAGACGAAAATGAAATTTTAAGATTGGTAAAAGATATCAAAATATTAAAAGGTTAAAAGTTACTTTCATTTTCAATTTTTTGATATTTCACTACGTCTAAAAATAACTACTTAATACTAATTGCAACCAGAGTTTAATCTAAATAAACTATATCCTGGTGTTTCAAAAATTACTTCCCCCCCATCACACTCAAATGTAATTGGAGTAACTAATTCATTAC
>JABHBC010000079.1 GCA_018674025.1 Flavobacteriaceae bacterium | reverse complement strand
TAGGCTCAAGATTTATTGCCATAATTAATGAAAATGGAGTTATATGCCTCATTATTTCAGTCATCCAAACAAATACCATTGCTGTACAAAGAATCGCTAGTATAGCAAGATAATAAAAGTCGTTTAGTGATATTAGTGATGTAAACACCATATAATCTTGTTTATAGATTAAAATTGCACTGATTATGAGTACTCCAGAAAGCATTTCAATCATAGTGATTTGTGCAGCACCAACTTTTTTTATGTATTTTGCATTAAAAAGGGTAAATAAAGTGCCAAAAAGTGCTGCGAGGATTCCATAAAAATACCCCATAATATATTTGGTTTCTGCTCCCATTACAAATATTAAAGCAATTAGAACAATTATGCTCATTATAATTTCATAGGATAATAATTTTCTTTTAAAAAATAGTGGTTCTATAATTGCTGAAAATAATGATGAGGTTGCCATGCAAACTACTGCAATAGAGACCGTAGAAACTTTTATGGATTCAAAAAAGCACAACCAATGAATTGTAACTAATCCACCAACTGCTAGTAATTCAAAAAAATTTTTTTTGGAGAATGATTTTAATTGTTTTGTGAATATTAAAAAAATCATTAAAGTAATACATGCAATTCCCATTCTGTACCAAACTAAGTGAATGGCTTCCAATGATATCATTTTTCCAAAAACTCCTGTTAGACCTAATATAACAACCATTAGATGTAATGATGTGAGTTTATATTTTTTTAATATTTGATACATGAATTAAATTAATTAATTTGCGCAAAAATACAATATAAGAATGAAGATAATTATTTCACCTGCCAAGAAGTTAAAAGAAAGTAAAAGAAAGATTGATTTCTTTACAAATATTAGATTTAAAGCTGAAACAATGCATTTAATTGATAAGCTTAAAGCATTAACTGCTAAAGATATTAGTCTTTTAATGAATATTAGTAAAAATCTAGCAGAGTTAAATTTTAATAGATTCCAAAGCTGGAATCTAAATTCAAAAGAAGTTAATCATGCATTGTTTATGTTTGATGGAGATGTTTATAAATCTTTAAATGTTGAGGACTTAAATGATTTAGATATTAAATTTGCATCAGATAATTTAAGAATTGTCTCTGGATTATATGGTTTGTTAAGGCCATTAGACTTAATTTATCCATACAGATTAGAGATGGGTACAAATTTAAAAACTAAAGATAAAGATAATTTGTATGATTTTTGGGAAAGTAAATTGCATGATTCATTAAAAAATGAATTAAAGAACAATGAAACTCTAATAAATTTAGCTTCGGATGAATATAGCAAAGCACTTCAGCTTCATAAGTTAAATCAAAAAGTCATAAAGCCAGTTTTTAAAGATTTTAAAAATGGTAAATTTAAAGTTATTTCATTTCATGCAAAGAAGGCTAGGGGAGAGATGGTAAACTTTATTGTTAAGAATAAAATTTCAAAATATCAAGATCTTAAGTTATTTAAAAATTGTGGTTATTCTTTTGCTGATGAATTAGGTGAAAATCTGGTTTTTACAAGATAAATCAATTTTTTTTACAAGTAATTTATTCCAAACTTTGGAATGTGTAATTAAAATCAAAAACATTCCATTCAAAATCGTTGTTCTGCTTTAAAATGATATTTTCAGTATGGTTTTTGGTTTTTGTGTAGTTTACCTGATAATTTATAATTACATAAAAACCGTTTTCAAAACCTTCTAATTCACTTTGAAAGTAAGACTCCTCAATTGATCTTGATTTGATTTGACCGATCTCTTCCATCAACATCGATATTTGCATTTTCCAAGAAGTAATTGAATACCTGTCTTTTAGTAAGTCTGTTAACATTTCATATGATTCTTCAAATTCACCATTATTGACTAGACTCCACCATTCTGCACTATTTAAACTCGCTTCTTCTATATATTTGTCAGTAAATTTCTGAGCAGATACTGTTGTAATGCATGATAAAATAAGTGTTATTAATATGATTTTTTTCATTTGTATATATTAAATGTAAAAGTAATTAAATGAATAAATTCCACAGTATTTTTAATAAAAAACATGATTTTACTAGATGATATTTTCTTTTTTTACCATTAAATCGTCTGTAATACATAAGATTTTCTTCATGTATTGATAAAGTTATTAACTGATTACTCTAGTAGAATTATGTTCATTATCTAGTAAATCTATTTTTTTTGATTAAATTGAATTAAGTTCTTGAAAAACAGATGTTTATGTGTTTAATGATTATTATGATTTTACAATATTTTTTATATTATAAGATCTTTTTTATTAATGCTTTTTATCGGACTTATTAACAATAATTTTTATTTTCATATCTAGTATATTTTGATTCATCTTTAATTTATACTATATTAGTGGCAGTAAAAAAATATTAACTAAAAATTTAAATTATGTCATTTACACATGGAAACTCAAAAGGTACTACGTATCACTTAAACAAAAAAGATGTTACGTTAAAATCAACAGGTAGAGTTCAAACTATTTATTATTTCTCTAAAGATGCTAGAGATACTGCTTGTGCTAAACCAGATGGATATAATGTTAAGGAAAATTCAAGAACAGGATTACCATTTTTAACAAAAAAATAAGTTTTACTTATCAGTAAAAGAAAAGCTCTAACATTGTTAGAGCTTTTCTTTTTAGTTGAAAATAGTCTCAATCTCTTAACATTGAAATGTAATATAGTAAATAAGTTACAGAAGCTAAGGCAGCAACAAGATAAGTTCTTGCAGCCCATTTCAATGCATCATTAGCATAAGTTAATTCATTATCATTTGTTATGCCCGATGATCTTAGCCATACTAATGCTCTTCTACTAGCGTCAAATTCCACAGGTAAGGTAATTAATGTAAAGGCTGTAACTATTGCTTGTAGTATAACAAAAAGCATTATTAATTGATAGAATGACATTATTTTCAAAAAGCTAACACCAAAAATTCCAAATAGAAATATCATATTCATCATTTTACTGCTGTAATTAACAATGGGCACCATTTGTGATCTCATATGTAACCATTGATAAGATACAGAATGTTGAATTGCATGTCCACATTCATGAGCAGCCACAGCTGCAGCTGAGACATGTCTTCCCTGATATACATCAGCACTAAGATTTACTGTTTTATCACTAGGGTTATAATGATCAGTTAACTTTCCTACAACAG